>LNFD01000212.1 GCA_001464255.1 Actinomycetales bacterium Ga0077552
ATGACGATCGTGGCGTGGAAGGTCAGCCGCACGACGACCTCGAGCAGGATCGATCGGTGGCGCGGGTCGAGGGCGGGCCCGGCGAGGATCCACGCGTTGCGCAGCTCGCCCTGCTCGCCCTGCTCGCGCACGCGGTCGAGCCGCGCCGAGATGCGCCGCTTGACCACGGCCCGCCCGATGCGCGGCGGGCTGTCGCCGCGGCTGCGCAGGAAGAGCAGGCTCGCGACGCCCGTCGCCGCGGCGATGACGACCGCGAGCTCGCCCATGGTGTCCCACCCGCGCAGGTCGACGAGCGCGACGTTGACGGTGTTGCGCCCGTGCCCGATCTCGTAGGCCAGCTGGGGCCAGGCGAGCGAGATCGGCTGCTCGACGCGCGCGCCCGCGACGATGATCGCGACGAGGGCCATGACGAGCCCGACGCCGATACCGATGCCCGCGCGGAGCACGCGGTGGGTGCTGCCGTGCTTGTCGCCGAGGCGGGCGGGCAGGCGGCGCAGCACGAGCACGAAGGCGATGAGGGTGACGACCTCGACGAGGATCTGGGTGAGCGCGAGATCGGGGGCGCCCTGGAGGGCGAACAGCGCCGACATCCCGAAGCCGGTGACCCCGACGACGACGAGCGCCGCGAATCGCTTCTGCGCCTGCGTGGCGGCGATCGCGGCGATGATCATGACGACGCCGATCGCCAGCTGCGCGGGATGGTCCCACAGCCGCAGCGCGCTCGGCCAGCTGTCGCCGAGCAGCAGGCCCGCGCTCGTGACGGCGATGAACACGACGAGGATCACCCCGAGGTAGAACGGCAGCGAGCCGCGCTGCGTGAGGCTCGTGACCCGCACGGCGAGGCGGTCGACGGCGCCCACCGAATCCCAGTAGGCATCGGAGGCCGTGTAGTCGCTCGCGAGCCGGGCCTGCAGGCGCGCGACGGGAGCGCGGGCGGCGAAGAGCAGCGCGCCGAGCCCGATCGCGAGGGCCGAGAGACCGAGCTCAGGCGTGATGCCGTGCCAGAGCGCGAGGTGGTAGGCCTCGCCCTCGCCGGCGGGGAAGAGCGCGGTGTAGCCGACGAGCCCGCGGTCGACGAGGCCGGCGAGCGGACCGAGCGCGAGGCTCGTGACGGCGAGCACGGCGGGAGCGAGCAGGAATCGGCGGCTGACGACGGCGAGCGCCGTCACATCGTCGACGCCGGGCTTGCGCGCGAACGCACCCCAGAAGAAGCGGATGCTGTACGCGACCGTGAGCGCCGACCCCACCACGACGCCCACCGTCGCGACCGCGGCCCAGGTCTGCCCGGCAGCGTCGAGCTCGATGCCGCCCGTGCCCGTGGCCGCCGTGAGCAGGGCGTAGAGCACGGTCTCCTTCGCGACGAAGCCGAGCACAGGAGGCAGGCCCGCCATCGAGGCGAGCACGACGCCCGCGATCGCGGCGAGCCAGGGCGAGCGCCGGCCGAGGCCCGAGAGCTTGCGCAGGTCGCGGGTACCGGCCTCGTGGTCGATGATGCCGACGACGAGGAAGAGCGCGGCCTTGAAGAGGGCGTGCGCGAGCAGCAGCGCGAGGGCCGCGAGGGCGGTGTCGCGCGTGCCGAAGCCCGCGACGACGACGAGCAGGCCGAGCTGGCTGACGGTTCCGTAGGCGAGCAGCAGCTTGAGGTCGGTCTGCTTGAGCGCGGCCCAGCCGCCGAGCAGCAGGGTCGTGAGACCGAGCACGACGAGCACCTCGCGCCAGCCGGGCACCTCGACGGCCGCGGGGGCGAGCCGCAGGATCAGGTAGATGCCCGCCTTCACCATGGCGGCGGCGTGCAGGTAGGCGCTCACGGGCGTCGGTGCCGCCATCGCGCCGGGCAGCCAGAAGTGCAGGGGCACGATCGCCGACTTCGACAGCGCCCCGACGAGCACGAGCATGATCGCCGTCGTCGTGAGCGGCCCCGCAGGCAGGTCGGCGAGGATCGCCGTGAGGCTCGAGGTTCCCGCCTGAACCGCGAGCAGCACGAGGCCGACGAGCATGACGAGCCCGCCGAGCGTCGTCGTCACGAGCGCCTGCAGGGCTGCGCCACGGCTCGCCCGACGGTGCGTGTAGTGGCCGATGAGCAGGTACGAGAAGACGCTCGTGGCCTCCCACAGCACGAAGAGCAGGTAGACGTCGTCGGCGATGACGAGGCCGTACATCGCGCCCGCGAAGGCGAGCAGCACGGCCGCGAAGCGCCCGAGGCCGGGCTCGTCGTCGCGGAAGTAGGCGGCGCAGTACAGCAGCACGAGGCTGCCGACCCCCGTGACGACGAGGGCGAGCACCCACGAGAGCGCATCCATGCGCACGTCGAGGGTCAGCTGCAGCTCGGCGATCCAGGTGACGCGCTCGACGGGCAGGCGGGCGGCCTCGCCGGAGAGCGCGGCAGGCGCCTGCAGCAGGGTGTGGGCCGCGAGCCAGAACACCCGCGTGCCGAGCCGCGGGGCGAGCGGCAGCAGCGCGATCGCGGCCGCGCCGAACACCGTCAGGACGATGAGCATGCGTCCTCCCTCGGTGTCGGTGGTTCGGCAAGGGGGTAGGGCGTCACGGCGCGATCGCCGGATGCGCTCAGTCTACCAAGGGCTAGCCGCGAGCTTCCCGGGCCGCGGCGAGCACCTGCAGCAGGGTGGCGACCTCGGCGGGCCCCGCCACGCGGTGCGCGGCGATCGACGGCGCCGGCCCGACCTTGATGCCGACGTCGCCGGGCTCGAGCGCCTCGAGGGCGTCCTCATCGGTCACGTCGTCGCCCGCGAAGAGCACCGCATCGGGGGCGAACCGCGCCCGGAGGGCGCGCAGTCCGTCGCCCTTGGTGGCGTCGCGCACCGAGAACTCGACGAGGTTCTTGCCGTCGCGCACCGTCAGGCCCGGGTCGGCGGCGAGCGCCTCGGCCCGGACGGCCTCGGTGAGAGCCGCGGCCGCGGCCGGGTCGACGACACGCGTGTGCACCGCGAACCCGGCGGGCTTGTCCTCGATCCAGGCACCCTCGGTCGCCGCGACGAGGGGCGCGAGCCGCGCTCGCAGGGCGTGCACCCGCGCGCGATCGGCGTCGTCGACGGCCGGCCGGGTATCCCCCGCCGCGAAGCGCACCTCGAGGCCGTGCGAGCCGATGAGCGGCGCATCGTCGGGCAGGCCGCCGACCGCGGTGAGGCTCTCGAGCGACCGGCCCGAGACGAGCGCCACGATCGTGCCCGGTAGCGCCCGCAGCCGCTCGATCGCCTGCTGCGCGTCCGGCAGCGCCCGTGCGCGCGCCGGGTCGTCGACCTCGGGCGCGAGCGTGCCGTCGAAGTCGAGGGCGACGAGAGCGCGATCGAGCGCCGCGAATCGCTCGATGGCCGCGAGCAGCCCGGGGTCGAGCGCGGTGCCGGGTGCCGGGTCGAGGGTCATCGCGCGCCGGAGTGGTGGTTGGCGTGCCGGAGGGTGTCGAGGAAGGTGCTCGACCAGCGCGCCACGTCGTTGTCGCGCACGCGGCGGCGCAGGGCGCGCATCCGGGTCGTGCGCTCGCGATGGGGCATGCGCACGGCCGCGACCATGGCCTCCTTGAGCCCGTCGATGTCGTGCGGGTTCACCAGCAGCGCGTTCTTGAGCTCGTCGGCGGCCCCCGCGAACTCGCTCAGCACGAGCACGCCGTCCTCATCGGTGCGGCAGGCCACGTACTCCTTGGCCACGAGGTTCATGCCGTCGCGCAGGGCCGTGACGAGCATGACGTCGGCGGCGAGGTAGAGCGCCACCATCTCCTCGCGCGGGTAGCCGTGGTGCAGGTAGGCGACGGCGCTGTGGCTGATGGTCGCGTAGGTGCCGTTGAGGCGCCCGACCGTGAGCTCGATCTCGTCGCGCAGCTGCATGTAGGCGGCGACGCGCTCGCGGCTGGGGCTCGCCACCTGCACGAGCACGGCATCCCCCACCGAGAGCGTGCCGTCGCGCAGCAGCTCGCCGAAGGCCTTGAGGCGGTGCCGGATGCCCTTCGTGTAGTCGAGGCGGTCGACGCCGAGCATGATCGTCGAGGGGTTGCCGAGATCGTCGCGGATCTGCCGCGCGCGCTCCTGCACCTCGGGCCGCCGGGCGATCTCCTCGAAGCTCTCGACGTCGATCGAGATGGGGAAGGCCTTGGCGATGACCGAGCGGTGGCCGCCGAGCCCGTCGGGCACGTGGATCTCGGGCGTGCGCGTCGCGTAGCCGAAGAGGCGCCGCACGGCACGCGAGAAGTTGCCCGCGTCGGCGACGCGCTGGAAGCCGATGACGTCGGCGCCGAGCAGCCCCTCGATGACCTGCTTGCGCCACGGCAGCTGGGCGTAGAGCCCAAAGGGCGGGAAGGGGATGTGGTTGAAGAAGCCGATCGTCAGGTCGGGGCGCTGCTCGCGCAGCATGCGCGGCACGAGCTGCAGCTGGTAGTCCTGCACCCACACCGTCGCGCCCGGCGCGGCGACGCGCGCGCTCGCGTCGGCGAAGCGCTGGTTGACCTCGACGTACGACTCCCACCACTCGCGGTGGAAGCTCGGCGGAGCGATGACGTCGTGGTAGAGCGGCCACAGGGTGTCGTTGCTGAAGCCCTCGTAGTAGCGCTCGATCTCGATCGGGCTCAGCGGCACCGGCACGAGCGTCGCGTCGTCGGAGACGAAGGGCGCGAGCTCGAGGTCGGGCTGGCCGGCCCACCCCACCCAGGCGCCCCTCGAGGCGCGCATGACGGGCTCGAGCGCCGTCACGAGTCCGCCGGGCGAGCGCTGCCAGCGCGCGGTGCCGTCGGGGTCGACCACGCGGTCGACGGGAAGTCGGTTCGAGACCACGACGAAGTCGTAGTGGATGGTGTCGGTCATGTCGCTCGCTCGTCTCCGGTGGTGCGATCCGGGGGGAATCGTCGGTGCGGGGCTGTCCGGCTCCGTCCACGGTATCAGCCGAGTCTCAGAGCGCTCTCAGCCCCGGAGGGCGCCCGCGCCCCACGATTCGTCCGCTCGTCACGCGGCATTCACCTGGCCCTCCGTCCTGCGCGCGGTGCGCCGCCGTACAGTGGCGACGTGATCAGCATCGGCATGGGAACCACGAGCGTGCTGCCGCGTCGCCTGCACGACGCGTTCCGCCTGGCCGCCGAGGCCGGCTTCGACGGCGTCGAGATCATGATCACGAGCGACCCCGACACGTACGACCCGCGCGTCATCGCCGCGCTCAGCGAGCGGTTCGGGATGCCCGTGCTGAGCATCCACGCCCCCGTGCTGTTCTTCAGCACCTTCGTGTTCGGCCGCAACCCGCGCGTCAAGCTCGAGCGCAGCCTGGCCCTCGCGCGCGACGTGGGAGCAGCCACGGTCGTCGTGCACCCGCCGTACCGCTGGCAGCGCCGCACGGCCGCCGGCTTCGTCGACACGCTGCGCGAGCTGCAGGCCTCCTCGGGCGTGACGATCGCCGCCGAGAACATGTTCCCGCTCACGGTGCGCGGGCGCGACCGGCACCCCTACGCGCCGCACTGGGATCCGGGCTCGCTCGACATCGCGGCCCTCACCCTCGACTTCTCGCACGCCGCGCTCGCGGGCGTGAGCGCGCTCGACCTCGCCCGGCAGTGGGGCGACCGACTCCGGCACGTGCACCTGTGCGACGGCTCGAGCACCGAGCCCAACGCGCGCGTGCTCGACGAGCACCTCGTGCCGGGGCGGGGGGCGCAGCCCGTCGCCGAGGTGCTCGCGCTGCTCGCGCGGCGCGGATTCGACGGCGCGATCATCGCCGAGATCAACTCGCGGGCCTGCGGCGGCGACGATGCGCGCCGGCTCGCGTGGTTGCGCGAGACCCTGGAGTTCGCCCGGCGCCACACCGCGGTCGAGCGGTCGAGCGAGCGCGCGTCCTAGCCGAGGAAGGCGCGCAGCAGCGATTGCGAGCCCGCGAGGTGCTCGGCCATCGCGGTGGCCGCGCGGTCGGCATCGCCGACGAGCACGGCCCACACGATCTGCTCGTGCTGCTCGTCGGAGTGCGCGATGTTGGGCGCGAGCAGGGGGATGCGGTCGAGCAGGGCGTTGACGCGCATGCGGTTCTCGGCGACGAGCGAGACGAGGCTCGGGCTGCCCGAGAGCTCGGCGATCGTCAGGTGCAGGCGCGAGTCGAGCCGCCGGTAGTCGGCGGGGTCGGCGGCGGCGAGCTCGCGCAGGCGCAGGTGCAGCGCCTCGCGCTCGGCGGCCGAGAGCGTGCGCCCGGCGGCGGCGCGGGCCGCCCCCACCTCGAGCACCGAGCGCAGCGTGAGGATGTCGTCGAGCTCGGCCGACGACACGTGCTCGGCGGGTTCCTCCCCGCCGTCGGGTAGCGGGTCGCACACGAAGGTGCCCCCGTAGCGGCCCCGCCTCGACTCGAGGTAGCCGGTCTCGGCGAGCGAGCGGATCGCCTCGCGCACCGTGTCGCGGCTCACCTCGAAGCGCGCGGCGAGCTCGCGCTCGGGGGCGAGGGCCTCGCCCGGCGCGACGATGCCGAGCCGGATGAGCTGCAGCAGGCGCGCCAGGGTCTCCTCGAAGGCGTTGCCCCCGCGCACGGGTCGCGAGAGCGCCTCGTGCGCGAGCGACTCGAGGGGCTCGCCAGGCTCGTCGCCGGGCATCCCCCCGCGCAGCCCGCCCTCCCCCGTCATGGTCCGGACCCTACAGGGGCGTGACGTAGGCGCCGCTGATACCGCCGTCGACGAGGAACGTCGAGGCGGTGATGAACGAGGCGTCGTCGCTCGCGAGGAAGGCGACCGCCGCGGCGAGCTCCTCGGCCTCGGCGAACCGGCCTTTGGGGATGTGCACGAGGCGGCGCTGCGCGCGCTCGGGGTCTTTCGCGAAGAGCTCCTGCAACAGGGGCGTGTTGACCGGCCCCGGGCAGAGCGCGTTGACGCGGATGCCCTGGCGCGCGAACTGCACGCCGAGCTCGCGCGTCATGGCCAGCACGCCGCCCTTGCTCGCGGTGTACGAGATCTGGCTCGTCGCGCTGCCCATGACGGCGACGAACGAGGCCGTGTTGATGATCGAGCCCGACTGCTGGGCGACCATGTGCCTCAGGGCCGCGCGCGAGCACAGGTACACGCTCTTGAGGTTGACCTCCTGCACCCTGTCCCACGCCGGCAGCTCGGTGGTCTCGATCGAGTCGTCGTCGGGCGGCGAGATGCCCGCATTGTTGAAGGCGATGTCGAGCGAGCCGTAGGTGGCCTGCGCCGTGTCGAAGAGGTTGTTGACCTCGGCCTCGTCGGTGACGTTGACCTTCACGAACAGGCCGCCGACCTCGGCGGCCGCCGCCTCGCCCGATTCGGGGTTCATGTCGCCGATGACGACGGTGGCGCCCTCGGCGGCGAAGCGGCGCGCGGTCGCGAGGCCGACGGCGACCTTGCCCTTCAGTCGCTGGGTCAGGTCGATGGGGGTGATGGTCATGGTGCGGGCTCCAATCAGCTGTGGGAGAAGAAGACGTTCTTGGTCTCGGTGAAGGCGAGCGGAGCATCCGGGCCGAGCTCGCGCCCGAGCCCGCTCTGCTTGAACCCGCCGAAGGGGGTGGCATACCGCACGGAGGAGTGCGAGTTGACGCTGAGCGCGCCGCTCTCGACCCCGCGGGCGACCCGGATGCCGCGGCCCAGGTCGCGCGTCCAGATCGAGCCCGACAGGCCGAAGATCGAGTCGTTCGCGAGCGCGATCGCGTCGGCCTCGTCGTCGAACGGCAGCACCGAGACGACGGGGCCGAAGATCTCCTCCGTCGCGACGCGGTCGTCGCGGTTCGGCAGCAGCACGGTGGGCGCCATCCAGTAGCCGGGGCCTTCGGGCGCCGTGCCCGTGAACGCGACCGGCACGCTGCCGTCGAGGAAGGCCGCGACGTTGTCGAAGTGGCCCTTCGACACGAGCGGGCCCATCTCGGTCGCCTCGTCGTTCGGGTCGCCGACGCGGAAGCCCCGCACGGCGGGCTCGAGCAGTTCGAGGAAACGGTCGAGCACGCTGCGCTGCACGAGCAGGCGCGAGCGCGCGCAGCAGTCTTGCCCCGCGTTGTCGAACACCGAGCCGGGGGCTCCGGATGCTGCTGCCTCGAGGTCGGCGTCGGCGAACACGATGTTCGCGCTCTTGCCGCCGAGCTCGAGCGTGACGGGCTTCACCTGCGCCGCGCATCCCGCCATGACGTGCTTGCCGACCTCGGTTGACCCCGTGAAGACGACCTTGCGCACCTGCTCGTGCGTGACGAAGCGGTCGCCGACGACCGAGCCGCGACCCGGCAGCACCTGGAACAGGTGCTCGGGCAGGCCCGACTCGAGAGCGAGCTCGCCGAGGCGGATCGCCGTGAGCGGAGTCCAGTCGGCGGGCTTGAGCAGCACGGCGTTGCCCGCGGCGAGCGCCGGCGCGAAGCCCCACCCGGCGATGGGCATGGGGAAGTTCCACGGCACGATGACGCCCACGACCCCGAGCGGCTCGTGGAAGGTGACGTCGAGCCCGCCCGCGACGGGTATCTGCTGGCCGATGAGGCGTTCGGGCGCGCCGCTGTAGTAGTCGAGCACGTCGCGCACGTTGCCCGCCTCCCAGCGGGCGGCGCCGATCGGATGCCCCGAGTTGCGCACCTCGAGCTGCGCGAGCTCGTCGAGGTGCGCATCGACGGTCGCGGCGAAGCGGCGCAGGGCCCGGGCCCGATCGACGGGAGCGAGCGCGGCCCACGCGCGCTGAGCGACGACGGCACGCGCGACCGCGGCGTCGACCTCCTCGAGCGTCGTGTGGCGCACGGTGCCGATGATCGTCTCGTCGGCGGGATTGACGAGGGTGGTCTCGCTCATGCGCGGGCCTTCCGGTTCTGGCGGTACTCGGCGGCGGCGTCCACGAGCCCCGCGAAGAGCCGGGCATCCTCCGCAGCCGACTCCTCGGGGTGCCACTGCACGGCGACGCCGAACGTCATCGCGTCGACGTCGACGGCCTGCACGACGCCGTCGTCGCCCCGGGCGCTCACGGTGAGCCCGGGAGCGACCTCGTCGAGAGCCTGGTGGTGGTAGCTCTGCACGGTCACGCCGTCACCGAGCAGGGCCGCGGCCTTCGTGCCGGGCACCGTCACCGCAGGGTTGGGCGAGAACACGCCGCCGCCCGCGTTGTAGCGGGTCGAGCCGATCGCGTCGGGCAGGTGCTGGATGAGACTGCCGCCGAGCGCGGTGTTGAGCACCTGCATTCCCCGGCAGATGCCGAGGAACGGGATGTCGCGCGCGATCGCCCGCGCGAGCAGCAGGTCTTCGAGCGCGTCGCGATCGAGTCGCGGCGCATCGTTCGTCGGGTGCGGCTCTTGCCCGTACCGGCGCGCGTCGACATCTTTGCCGCCCGTGAGGATGAGCCCGTCGAGACCGTCGAGGATCGCATCGGCGCCGGCCGCGTCGAGCTGCTGCGGCGGGATCAGCACGGCGAGGCCGCCTCCGCGCGCGACGGCGTCGAAGTAGACCTTCGGCAGGAACGCTGCGGGAACATCCCACACCCCGCACTGCGTCTGCTCGAGGTAGGTCGTCAGCCCGATGACCGGGCGGCGGCCGACGACGGGGGTCGGCTCAGAGTCGTTCGAAGCCACGGATCCGCTCCCAATCGGTGATCGCGGCGTCGTAGGCCGACTGCTCGATGCGGGCCATATTGAGGTAGTGCTCGACGACATCGGCGCCGAAGGCCGACTGCGCGACCGTCGAGCCGGCGAAGAGCTCGGCCGCATCCCGCAGCGTCGCAGGAACCCGCGGGAAGTCGGCGACGTAGGCATTACCCTCGAAGATCGGCGGCAGCTCGAGCTTGTTCTCGATTCCGTAGATGCCCGCGGCGATGATGGCGGCGGTCGCGAGGTACTGGTTGACGTCGCCGCCCGGCACGCGATTCTCGATGCGCAGGCTGTGGCCCTTGCCCACCACGCGCAGCGCGCACGTGCGGTTGTCGACGCCCCAGGCGATCGCGGTCGGCGCGAAGCTGCCGGGCACGTAGCGCTTGTACGAGTTGATGTTGGGCGCGAAGAACAGGCTGAACTCGCGCATGACGGCGAGCTGCCCGGCGAGCCAGTGCTCCATGAGCGTCGAGAAGCCGTGCGGCCCGTCGCCCGCCATGACGGGCGAGCCGTCGGTGCCGCGCACGCTGAGGTGGATGTGGCAGCTGTTGCCCTCGCGCTCGTTGAACTTGGCCATGAAGGTCAGCGCCTTGCCGTGCGCGTCGGCGATCTCCTTCGCCCCGTTCTTGTAGATCGAGTGGTTGTCGCACGTGGCCAGCGCATGCGCGTAGCGGAAGGCGATCTCCTGCTGCCCGAGGTTGCACTCGCCCTTGACGCCCTCGCAATACATGCCCGCGCCGTCCATGCCGTTGCGGATATCGCGCAGGAGCGGCTCCATGCGGGTCGAGGCGAGCAGCGCGTAGTCGATGTTGTAGTCGCTCGCGGGCGTGAGGTCGCGGTAGCCGCGCGCCCAGGCGTCGCGGAAGCTGTTGTCGAACACGATGAACTCGAGCTCGGTGCCCACGTAGGGCACGAGCCCCAACTCGGCGAGTCGGTCGATCTGCTTCTGCAGGATCGCCCGCGGGCTCGGGGGCACGGGAGTTCCGTCGAGGAAGAGCAGGTCGGCGAGCACGAGCGCCGTGCCCTCCATCCAGGGCAGCCGGCGCAGCGTGCCGAGGTCGGGCTGCATGACCATGTCGCCGTAGCCACTCTCCCAGCTCGAAATCGCGTACCCGCTCACCGTGTTGTTCTCGACGTCGACGGCGAGCAGGTAGTTGCAGCACTCGGCACCGTGCTCGCCGATCTCTTCGCGGAAGAGCCGCGCCGAGACCCGCTTGCCGACGAGACGGCCCTGCATGTCGGTGAAGGCGACGATGACCGTGTCGATCTCACCCGCGTCGATGAGCACCTCGAGCTCGGCGATCGTAAGGTTTCCGGACCGGACGGTCGACGGCGCTGCAGACATGGGGCCTCCCTTGGCTCGAGTGTCGACCATTAGTACCACAGGGCCCTACGAGAGACGGAGGACTCGGCGAGATTTTTCGATTCCAATGGTAGACATCGCCCACCTTTGGGGCCATGCTCGATTCCCAAGGCGCAGAGCGGCGTCTCATGCCGCGTGCCGAACCATCCCCACCACCCCCCAGGAGGAATGAATGGCGGAAACATCTAAGGCGTCCGGCGGTGTCTCGTACACCACGGTCGACCAGTCGTACTTCGAGAAGCGCGGACTGCGCCGCTCGGCCGGAGTCTGGGGCCTGTGGGGCCTCGCGGTCGCCGCGGTCATCTCCGGCGACTTCTCGGGGTGGAACTTCGGCATCGACTTCGCGGGCTTCGGTGGCATGCTCATCGCCTTCGTCGTGCTCGTCGTCATGTACTACGGCCTGACCTTCTCGATCAGCGAGATGTCGGCGGCCATGCCCCACACGGGCGGTGCGTACTCGTTCGCCCGGTCGGCCATGGGCCCCTGGGGCGGACTCATCACGGGTGCGGCCGAGACCATCGAGTACGTCGCGACGACGGCCGTCATCGTCTTCTTCTCGGCGCAGTACCTCGACGGCGTCACGAGCGGGCTGCTGAACTTCTCGCTCGCCGAGGCCGACATGATGTGGATCTGGTGGGTCGTGCTCTACGTGGCCTTCGTGCTGCTCAACGCGGCCGGTGCTCACATCTCGTTCCGCTTCGCGATCGTCGTCTCGATCATCGCGATCGGCATCATCCTGGTGTTCTCGATCATGGCGCTCGCCTCCGGCCTGTTCTCGTTCGACAAGCTGTGGGACATGGCGCCGAACCCCGACGTCGCAGGATCGTCGACGTTCCTGCCCGAGGGCTGGTTCCCGATCCTCTTCGCCCTGCCGTTCGCCATGTGGTTCTTCCTCGGCATCGAAGAGCTGCCGCTCGCGGCAGAAGAGTCGCACTCCCCGGAGAAGGACATCCCCCGTGCCGGCGTCATCGCGCGCGGCACGCTCATCATCACCGGCCTGCTCGTGCTGTTCCTCAACACGGGTGTGCTCGGTGCTGAAGCAACGGGAGTCTCGCTCGAGCCGCTGCTCGACGGCTTCCGGGCGATCGTCGGCGACGAGCTCGCGGCTCTGCTCGCGATCTTCGCGCTCATCGGCCTGCTCGCCTCGCTGCAGGGCATCATGTTCGCCTACGGGCGCAACATGTACTCGCTGTCTCGGGCCGGCTACTACCCGAAGTTCCCTGGGTCGCGCTCACCGTGGGAGCCGTCGTCGGTTTCGTCGCCATCGTGGCGCTCGACCTGCTCGCGCGGCTCGACCCGGAGGGCGTCGGCGCGGTGGCCGGGGCGATCATCCTCAACATCGCGGTGTGGGGCGCGGTCGTCGCGTACTTCCTGCAGATGGTGTCGTTCCTCATCCTGCGCCGGAAGTTCCCCAACGCGAACCGTCCGTACAAGAGCCCGTGGGGCACGTTCGGCGCCTACAGCGCCGCGGCGATCGCCGCCCTGGTCTTCATCGGACTGCTCATCAACCCGGCCTTCCAGGCGGCGATCGTGGCGATCATCATCGTCTACGTGCTCATCCTGCTCGGCTTCGGGCTGCACTACCGCAAGCAGCTCGTGCTGTCTCCTGAAGAGGAGTACGCGATGAGCGGCGGAACGCACGAGCTCACCAAGGAGTGAGTCGCAGGTAGCACGACCGGCGCGGGTCGCGAGCTCAGCTCGCGGCCCGCGCTGTTCGTGCGGGATGCCCGGTGCCGGGCACCCCACATCACACGGTGGCGGGCACGAGTGCCGGTGCGAACGCGGCGAGAGCATCCCGTCGGCGGGAGCGCCCGGCCGCGAGGCGCGCCACCAGCAGCGACACCCCGCCGAGCAGCGCCATGACCGCGACCGCCGCGACGATGCGCGCGGGGTCTCCCCCGGCGAGCAGCGCCTGCATGCCGTCGACCGCATAGGTGAGCGGCAGCACGGCGCTCAGGGCGGGGAATGGATCCGCGAGCGCGGCGATGGGGATGATGCCCCCCGTCGCCACGATCTGCACGGCGAGCAGCAGTAGCGAGACGACGAGCCCCGCGCGCCCGAGCGTGAGCGTGAGCGCCGCGTGCAGGGCCGTGAAGGCGAGCGCGATGACGCTCGTCAGCGCGAGCGTCGCCGGCAGCAGCGCGAGATCGACCCCGCTCACGGCGTGCACGAGCACCGTCACGAGCGCCGCCTGCGCGAGGGCGATGAGGGATGCGCGGCCGATGGCCCGGCGCACGATGATGCCGCCCGCCGCCGACGTGCCGATGACTCCGCGGGCTGCGGGCCGCAGGGCGAGGAAGGTGGCGAGCGCCCCGATCCACAGCCCGATGGGCACGAGGGTCTCGGCGATCACCGAGCCGACGCCGTCGACGGCGTTGGTGCGGGTCGACTCGACGACGACGGGTTCGCTCGCGACCGCGCTGTCTCCCGCCTCGGGCACCTGGCCCGCGCCCGACGACAGGCCCGTGGCGAGCTCGTCGACTCCCGAGGCGAGCGTCTCGGCACCCGTGCTGATCTCCGTGGTGCCGCCGGCGAGCGACCCGAGGCCGCTCGCGAGCTCGGCCGCGCCCGAGCGCAGCTCGGTGCCGCCGGCGGCGAGCGCCGCCGCTCCGCCCGCACTCTGCGTGATGCCCGACTGGATGCCGTCGAGCCCGCCGTTCAGCTGCGGGATCACGGCGCCGGCCGTGCCCGCGAGCACCTGGGAGTCGGCGAGGGCATCGAGCAGCGCCTGCTGATCGGCCGGGCTGAGGTTCGAGGAGGTGATGGCAGGGGCGAGCGCCGCGAGGTCGCCCGCGAGAGCCGAGGCGCTCGCAGGGATGCCGGCCGCCGCCTGCTGCAGGGGCTCGAGCTGGGTCGCGCCCGACCGCAGCTCGGCGAGGCCGGTCGAGAGCCCTGACACACCGGTCGTGTAGTCGGCGATGCCCGCGGAGAGCGAGCGCGCCCCGCTGGCCGAGTCGCTCGCACCGGCACTGAGCTCGACGAGCCCCGAGCTGAGTGCGTTCGCGCCGTCACCGAGCTGGGTCGCGCCCGCTGCGGCCTCGTCGAGTGCGGCGCCGAGCTCGCCGAGCCCGCTTGTGAGCCCGTCGAGGTACTGCGCCGTGATCGCGGCGCCGAACTGCTGGGCGAGGCTGCTGCCGACCGCCTGCACGACCGAACCGGCGAGGTAGCTGTGCGCGTCATCCGTCTCGATCTCCAGCTGCGCCTGCACCGGGCTCGGTGTGCCGATCGTCAGGAGCGACGCCGAGAAGTCGGCGGGGATCGTGAGCACGGCGTAGACCTCGCCGCGCTCGAGGGCCGCGGCCGCGTCGGCCGAGCTCGTCACCCTCCAGTCGAAGCCCGTGTCGTCACCGCCCGTGAGCTCGGTGACGAGCTGGCGGCCGGCGAAGACGATCTGCTCGTCTCCCTCGGCGTCGGTCGTCGTGAGCAGCTCGTCGTCGTTGACGACGGCCGCGGGGATGCGCTCGAGCGCCGACGAGTCGCTGCCGACGGCGGCGAGCGCGATGCCGACGAGGGCGAGGGGCACGGCGACCGCGGCCGCCATGGTGAGCCAGCGGCGGAGTCGCCCGCGGTGCGCGAGCGGAGTCGGGGCGATCGTCACGGGGGTGACGGGCGTGGCGGCGGTCATGCGCCGCTCCTTTCGATGAGGGCGGATGCGGAGTCGAGGTGCACGGTCGTCGCGTCGGCCGCGATCGGGCTGCCCGGCTCACGTCCCCAGAGCCGCACGACCGGGGTCGGCGCGAGGCGCTGCACGAGGGCGTCGAGCAGGGCGATCTCGTCGGCGTCGAGCGCGTCGTCGCGATGGTCGAGCACGATGACCGGGGTGGCGTCGAGCGTGGCGACCGCGGTGAGCACGAGCGCTCGACGGCGAGCGTCGAGCCCGGCGACCGGCGACTCGGGGTCGGCGACGCCGAGCGGCTCGACCCCCAGCGCGGTGAGCGCTGTCGCGAGTCGGGCGATCCAGCGCCGGGTGCGGCGCAGCCCTCGCGGGTACCCGGCGGCGAGCGCGATGCGCTCGCTCACGAGGGCCGCGATCGTCACGGTGGGCGCGAGCCGGTCTCCGCTGACGTCGACGAGCGTCACGCGCCGCGAGGCGCGGCCCGCCTCCGACGGCAGCACGGCCCCGGCGACGACGGCGCGCCCGGAACGCGGCGGCAGGTAGCCCGCGAGGGTCGCGCCGGC
>LNFD01000213.1 GCA_001464255.1 Actinomycetales bacterium Ga0077552
GCGGCCACGAGCGAGAGCTCGGCATCCGTGCCCGCGAGACCCAGCCGGTCGGCGACGATGACGGCGTCGCCCTGACCGTCGGCCCACGCGCGGTGGTCGCGGTGGTGGCGCAGCTTCTCGCCCTCGACATCGAGGTCGGGCAGCGCACGGTCGAGCGGGCGCGGGAACCACCAGGCGGCGCGCCCGAACAGCGCCATGAGCGCCGGGCCGAGCGTCATGCGCACGAGGAAGGCGTCGATCGCGATGCCGACGGCGAGGCTGAGGGCGATGGGTTTGATGAGCCCCGAGCCTTCGGGCACGAAGGCGGCGAAGACGAAGAACATGATGAGTGCGGCGGCCGTGACGACGCGCGCGCCGTTCGCGAAGCCGTCTTCGATCGAGCGGCGGGATGCCCGAGACCAGGAACACCTCGTAGTCCATGGCGAGGCCGAAGAGCACCGCCATGAGGATGATCGGCATGAAGCTGAGGATGGGGCCCGACTCGGCGTGCAGCAGCTCTGCCCCCCATCCCCACTGGAAGACCGCGACGGTGATGCCCATGGCGCTGCCGACCGAGAGCAGGAAGCCCAGGGCCGCCTTGACGGGCACGAGCACCGAGCGGAACACAGCCATGAGCAGCACGACCGAGAGTCCGACGACGACGAGGCCGAAGGGCACGAGCGCGTTGGTCAGGCGCGTGGAGATGTCGATGCCGACGGCGGTGACTCCCGTGACGGCGAGCGGCGTGCCGAACTCGGCCTCGATGGTCTCGCCCGCCGCGCGCAGGTCGGCGACGACGAGCTTGGTCGCGGGGTCGTCGGGTGCGGTCTCGGGCGCGACCTGGAAGATCGCCGTCTCGAGGCCCGGCGACGGGATGCCCGGGCTCACGCTCGCGACGCCGTCGACCCGCTCGAGCTCACCGCGGATCGCGGCGAGGTCGTCGAGGATGTCGGTCGTCTGCGTGATGTCGAGCGTGACGAGGAGAGGGCCGGCGGTGCCGGGCCCGAACGCGTCGGCGATGATGTCGTAGGCCTCGCGCTGCGTCGAGCCTGCGGGCTCGCTACCGCCGTCGGGCAGGTTGAGGTCGAGGGCGAAGGCGGGGATCGACAGCACGCCGAGCACGGCAACGACCGAGATGCTCGTGAGCACCGGGCGCTTCATGACGCCCCGCACCCACCGGCGGCCCATCGTCGGCGCGGTCGACGCGTCGGGGTGGGCCCGCTTCCAGGCACGAGAGCCCTCGCGCGGCACGAGCTTCGCGCCCGCGACGCCCAGCAGGGCGGGCAGCAGGGTGACGGCGGCGGCGATGGCGATGAGCACGGCGAAGGCCGCACCGACCCCCATCACCGACAGGAACGGGACACCGACGACGAGCAGCCCCAGCAGGGCGATGATGACGGTCGCGCCCGCGAAGACAACGGCGCTGCCCGCGGTGCCGACGGCCACCGCGGTCGACTCGGCCGGGTCCATGCCGCGCGCGAGCTGGCCGCGGTGCCGCGACAGGATGAAGAGCGCGTAGTCGATGCCCACGGCGAGCCCGATCATGACGGCGAGCAGCGGCGCCGAGCTCGAGACGGGCAGGAAGGCCGCGAGACCGAGGATGCCGCCGACGACGATGCCGACACCGATGATGGCGGTGGCGAGGGGCATCCAGGCCGCCCGCAGCGACCCGAAGGTGATGATGAGCACGGCGCCGGCGAACAGCACGCCCAGCAGCTCGCTCACCGTGAGCCCCACGGTCGTGTCTTGGAACACCTGGCCGGCGAACTCGACTCGCACGTCGACCGCCTCTGCCGTCGCGAGCAGGGCGGCGATCGTGTCCTCCGACACGGAGGAGGAGGCGCCCTCGAGCTGCACGCGCACGATGGCGACGCTCTCGTCGTCGCTGACCTGACCGTCGGCGAACTCGTCGAACGGCCCGAGCACCGAGTCGACCCCGTCGACCCCGACGAGGGCGCGCTCGAGCGTGTCGATCTGATCGCGGATGCCCGCATCCGTCACCGCAGCGCCCTCGGGTGCCACGACCACGGCCTGGGCGCTCGCGCCCGACACGGCCGGGAAGAGGGCGTCGAGCTGGTCGAGCGCGACCTGCGACTCGGTGCCGGGGATGCTGAACGTCTCGTCGGTCTGCCCGCCGAGCGCGAGGCCGCCGCCGAGGGCGGCCGCGAACACGACGAGCCAGGCGACGATCACGAGGCGGGCGCGACGGTACGAGAACCGGCCGAGCCGGTAGAGGAGCGTGGCCACGAGGCCTCCTTATGCGGTGCGGGTGTCGGCGGGCACGAGCAGGTCGTGCAGGATCTCGAGCAGTGCGGAGCGCACCTCGTCGATCGGGATCTCGCCGTTGAGACCCAGTCGATCGGCGGCCGCCAGCGTGTAGGCGACACCGCCGAACGCCACGCCGAAGCGCAGCTTCTCGATGGTCGAGCCGCTGGCGGGCCGGAAGAGCTCGGCCACGCGGCGCATGAGTTCGGTGGCCCGGTGCATGACGGGCACGTCGTCGAGGGTCGCCCCCTGGTTGATGACGAGCGGCACGACCTGGCTGTGCAGCAGCAGCAGGTCGACGAATCGCTCGACGAAGTCGGCGCGGCGCAGGCCGCCCGTGCCCTCGATGGGCAGGATGAGCTGCTCGAGGTCGTCGAGCGCGGGGCTCACGATCTCGGCCAGCAGCTGCTCCTTCGAGGCGAAGTGGTAGAGCACGCTCGCCTTCGAGGTTCCCGCCAAGACGGCGATGCGCTGCAGCGAGGTCGCGGCGTAGCCGGCCGTTGCGAACTCGGCGAGAGCCACCGCGCGCAACTGGTCGTGGAGGGACATGCCTCCACCGTACTGACCGATCGGCCAGTGCTCTGACCAGTCGGTCAGTTTCGAAGGATGCTCTGGGCCGAGTCCCAGACTCGACCCCCGCCGTCCGCCCCTCCGCTAGCGTGGAGCCCGACACGGGAGGTCGCATGCGCAAGTACATCCTCAACGGCGCCGTGCTCGGCGCCGCCTTCTCGGCGGTCGGGGTCATCAACGCGACCCGCACCGGCCCGCGCGACTGGCGCCTCGCCCTGATGTGGGTCAGCTGGGGCATCAGCGTCGCGATCGCCGTCGGCACGGTGCTCGAGGAGAACCGCGAGCACGACCTGCTCGAGCTCGACGACTAGCGCGAGTGCGCCGACCTCGCCGATCTAGGCGCGTGCGGTGACCGCCATGGCGCCGCCGAGCCCGATGAGCGCGACCCCGCCCGTCGCCCGCATACCGCTCATGCGCCGCGGGTTGGTGGCGAACCAGTCGCGAGCCGCACCCGCCGCGAGCGCGTAGACGCTGTCGCCCGCGACACCCAGCACGAGGAAGATCGCCCCGAGCTCGAGCATCTGCAGCACGGGGCTGCCCGCGCCCGGCACGACGAACTGCGGCAGCGCCGCGACGAAGAACACGATCGTCTTCGGGTTGCTGATCCCGACGAGGAAGCTCTCGCGCAGCAGGCGCGCGGGCCGCGTCGACACGGCCGCGACATCGGCGCCTACGACCGCACCGCGATGGCGGATCGCCTGGATGCCCAGCCACACGAGCACGAGCGCCCCGACGATCTTCAGCACCGTGAACAGCACGACCGATTGCGCCACGAGCACGCCGAGCCCGGCGGCCACGGCGATGATCTGGATGGCGACGCCGGCCGCGTTGCCGAGCACGCTCAGCAGCGCCCCGCGCTTGCCGAGCACGAGCGCCCGGCCGATCACGAAGAGCACGCTCGGGCCGGGGATGGCGATGATCACGATCGCCGCGACGACGAAGGCGAGCAGTTCGGGCAGGGGCACCATGCGCTCGATCGTAGCGAGGGCGGCGGGCGGCCGCGCGAGGACCAAAGACCCCTGCGCGCCCGGCGCCCCGAGGCCTACCCTGGGGGTGCCCTGGCGCCGCCGCCGGGGCGCAGCGGGAGGGGGATGCGTGAGCGCAGCATCCGCCCCGCGCGCGGTGTTCTTCGTCTCCGACGGCACCGCCATCACGGCCGAGACCCTCGGCAGTGCGCTGCTCGTGAGCTTCCCGGGCGTGCCGCTCGCCCGGCACACCATCCCCTTCGTCGACGATGCCGCGGCCGCCGCCGAGGCCGTCGCGACGATCGCGGGCGCCGCGACCTCCGCTCCCCCGCTGGTGTTCAGCACCATCCGCGACCTCGCCGTGCGGCAGCGCGTCGCCGCCGCCCCCGCGATCGTCATCGACCTGCTCGGCGGCCACCTGCGCGAGGTCGAGGCGGCGCTCGGCACGAGCGCGCAGCCCGGGCACGGCACCGTGCACAGCCTGGGCGACCTCGACCGCTACCACGAGCGGATGTGGGCGATCGAGTACGCCATCGAGCATGACGACGGCCAGAGCCTGCGCGCCCTCGACCGCGCGCAGGTCGTGCTCATCGCGCCCTCGCGCTGCGGCAAGACGCCGACCTCGATGTACCTCGCGCTGCAGCACGGCGTCGTCGTCGCCAACTACCCGCTCACCGACGACGATCTGCCCGCTGCGGGCGGCCCCGCCGATCAGCTGCCCGCCCCGCTGCGGCCGCACGTCGACCGCCTGTTCGGCCTCACCGCCAACCCGCAGCGGCTCAGCCAGGTGCGCGAGGCCCGCCGCCCTGGGTCGCGCTACGCCTCGCTCGCCCAGTGCACGCGCGAGGTGCGCTGGGCCGAGAGCCTGTACCGCCGCCACGGCGTCCCCCACCTCGACTCGACCGACCGCTCGGTCGAGGAGATGGCGGCCGTCATCGTCGCCACCCTGCGCAGGCGCGCCGCGAGCGCGCCGGAAGGAGCACTGCCATGAGCACGAGCATCCTGTGGTTCACCGAGATCGGCATCGACGACATCGGCCAGGTGGGCGGCAAGAACGCCTCGCTCGGCGAGATGGTCGGCGCCCTCGCCGACAAGGGCGTTCGTGTACCGGGCGGCTTCGCGACGACGGCCGACGCCTACCGCCGCTTCCTCGCGGGCGACGGGCTCTACGACCGCATCATGGCGGCCGTCATGCCGCTCGACGTCACCGACGTCGCCGAGCTCGCCCGCACCGGGGCGATGATCCGCGAGTGGATCGAGCACCAGCCGTTCCCGGCCGACCTCGAGACCGAGATCCGGGATGCCTACTCGCGCCTCGTGCGTGACGACCCCGACCCCGAGGCGGTCTCATGGGCGGTGCGGTCGAGCGCCACTGCCGAAGACCTGCCCGACGCCTCCTTCGCAGGCCAGCAGGAGACCTTCCTCAACATCGCCGGCATCGACAACCTGCTCGAGGCCATCCGCAGCGTGTTCGCCTCGCTGTTCAACGACCGCGCGATCGCGTACCGCGTGCACAACCGCTTCGCCCACGATGAGGTCGCGCTCTCGGCGGGCGTGCAGCGCATGGTCCGCTCCGACCTCGGGGCCTCGGGCGTGCTGTTCACGATCGACACCGAGTCGGGGTTCGCCGACGCCGTGTTCATCACCTCCTCGTACGGGCTCGGCGAAGCGGTCGTGCAGGGCGCGGTGAACCCCGACGAGTTCTACGTGTACAAGCCCGGGGTGCGGGCCGGACGGCCCGCCATCCTGTCGCGGTCGCTCGGCGAGAAGGCCGTGAAGATGGTCTATGCCGGGGGCTCGAGCACCTCGACCTCCACGGTGTTCACCGATGTCGACCCGGCCGACCGAGGGCGGTTCTCGATCACCGACGCGGAGGTCGACGAGCTCGCCCGCCACGCCCTCGCCATCGAGGATCACTACGGGCGCGCGATGGATATCGAGTGGGCGCGCGACGGCGTCGACGGCCTGCTCTACATCCTCCAGGCGAGGCCCGAGACGGTCGTCTCGCGCGCCGGTGCGGTGCTGCGCCGCTTCACGCTGCGCGAGCACAGCGAGGTGCTCATCACCGGGCGCGCGATCGGCCAGAAGGTGGGAGCCGGCCCCGTGCGCGTGCTCGACTCGATCGCGCACATGGATCGCTTTCAGCCCGGCGACGTGCTCGTGGCCGACATGACCGACCCCGACTGGGAGCCGATCATGAAGCGCGCCTCGGCGATCGTGACCAACCGCGGCGGGCGCACCTGCCACGCGGCGATCATCGCGCGCGAACTCGGAATCCCCGCCGTCGTCGGCACGGGCGACGCCACGGGCACGCTCGTCGACGGCTCCGACGTCACGGTCTCGTGCTCGGAGGGGGATGAAGGGCGCGTCTACCGCGGGCTTCTGGCCGTCGACGAGGTCGAGACCGCTCTCGACGCCATGCCGCCGATCGCGACGAAGCTCATGATGAACGTCGGCACGCCCGACCAGGCCTTCTCGTTCGCGCAGCTGCCGAACCGCGGGGTCGGCCTCGCGCGGCTCGAGTTCATCATCAACACCCAGGTGGGTATCCACCCGCGGGCACTGCTCGAGCGCGACACGCTGCCCGACGACCTGCGCGCTGCCGTCGACGCGCGCGTCGCCGCCATCGGTTCACCGAGCGACTACTTCGTGCAGAAGGTCTCCGAGGGCGTCGCTATGATCGCCGCCGCCTTCGCGCCCGAGCCCGTCATCGTGCGGCTGAGCGACTTCAAGACCAACGAGTACGCCGGGTTGCTCGGCGGCACGCGCTACGAGCCGGACGAGCAGAACCCGATGCTCGGCTGGCGCGGAGCATCCCGCTACATCTCCGACGAGTTCGCGGGGGCGTTCGCGCTCGAGTGCGCCGCCCTGCGCCGCGTGCGCGACGAGATGGGGCTCACGAACGTCGAGATCATGGTGCCCTTCGTGCGCACGGTCGCCGAGCTCGAAGCGGTCATCGCCGCGCTCGCGGCCAACGGCCTGCGTCGCGGCGAGAACGGACTGCGCGTCATCATGATGTGCGAGATCCCCTCGAACGCTCTCACCGCCGCGGCGTTCCTCGAGCACGTCGACGGCTTCTCGATCGGGTCGAACGACCTCACGCAGCTCACTCTCGGCGTCGATCGCGACTCGGCTCTCGTCGCGGGCTCGTTCGACGAACGCGACCCCGCCGTGCTCGCCCTGCTCTCGATGGCCATCGAGGCGTGCCGCGCGGCCGGCAAGTACGTCGGCATCTGCGGGCAGGGGCCGAGCGACCACCCTGATCTCGCCGACTGGCTCGTCGATCAGGGCATCGAGTCGATGTCGCTCAACCCCGACACGGTCGTCGAGACGTGGCTGCGGCTCGCGGCCCGCGAGGCCGGTCGCCCCGCCTAGAGCTGCCAGGGCAGCAGCACGCCGATCACGATGAACAGCCCCCCGGTCGCGCGGTTGAACCAGCGGCCGGCGCGGGCGAGCAGCGGCTGCAGCGACTGCGAGAGCGCGGCGACGACGAGCTCGAACACGATCTCGATGACGATGAACGTGCTCGCCATGATGACGAACTGCACGAACAGGTCGCGCTCGGGGTCGATGAACTGCGGCAGGAAAGCGACGAAGAACAGGATGCCCTTGGGGTTCGTCACCGCGGCGAGCAGGCCCTGCTGGAAGAGCGACCAGCCCGAGGCGCTCGGCCGGTCGCCGCTCGCCGCGACCGCGATGGCGGGGGCCCGCCAGACCTGCACGCCGAGGAAGACGAGGTAGGCGCCGCCCACCCACTTGAGCACCGTCAGCACATCGGGCACGACGAGCAGCAGTGCGCCGATGCCGAACATCGACACGGCGATGACGATGAGGAAGCCGAGGGCGCCGCCGAGAACCGTGAACACCGTGCGGCGAACGCCGTAGATCGCCCCGTGCGTGAGGGCGAGCAGACCATTCGGCCCCGGGGTGAACGACAGGCCGATCGCGGCGACGAGGAAGATCAGCCAGGTGTCGATGCTCACGCGTCCATCCTGGCAGTTCTCCGGCCGCTCAGGGCACCATCCAGCCGAGCGCGGCCGGGATCGACTGCAGCACGATGAGCAGCGTGACGAGGGCGAGCAGGCCGAGACTCCACGGCAGCAGCCGCCGCAGCAGCGTCCCCTCCGAGCCCGACATCCCCACCGCGGCGGCCGCGACGGCCAGGTTCTGCACCGAGAGCATCTTGCCCAGCACCCCCGCCGACGAGTTCGCCGCAGCCATGAGCACGGGCGGCAGGCCCACCTGCTCCGCCGCGGCCACCTGCACCGGGCCGAAGAGCACGTTCGACGAGGTGTCCGACCCCGTCAGCGCCACACCGATCCAGCCGATGATCGGTGAGAGCACGACGAAGAATCCGCCCGCCGAGGCGAGGGCGACCCCGAGCGAGGTGGCCTGGCCCGAGAGGTTCATGACGAACGAGAGCGCGAGCACGGCCGTGACCGTCACGATCGTCCAGCGCAGCTGGTGCAGCGTCGAGCCGTAGGCCCGCAGCGCGAGCCTCGGCACGATGCGGTACAGCGCCGCGGTGAGCAGCCCCGCGAGCAGCAGCAACGTGCCGGTCGCCCGCAGGGTGTCGAGGTGCATCGTCTGGGCACCGGCGGGCTCGCCCGCCGCGGTCACGACATCGAGCCCGGGCCAGGCGAAGGTCACGGTGCCCACGACTGCGAGCCAGTCCTTGACCGCCGGCAGCTGCGCGACCGAGAACACGGCCATGACGATGACGTAGGGCGCCACCGACATGAGCACCTCGCGCCAGGGGGGCCGCTCGACGACGACCGCACCGACCTCGACGGCGCCGTTCATGCCCACGAGCTCCGCCGGCTGCCAGACCCGCAGCATGAGCAGCACGGCGATGATCGTGGCGACCGCGGCGACGACGTCGGTGAGCTCGACGGCGAAGAAGTTCGAGGTCACGAACTGGGCGACGGCGAACACGAGACCCGCGACGAGAGCGACCGGCCACGTCTGGCGCAGCCCGCGGCGGCCATCCACCAGGAAGACGAGGATGAGCGGCACGAGCACAGCAATGAAGGGGGTCTGGCGGCCCGCCATCGCGGCGAGGTCGCCGAGAGGCAGCCCCGTCACGCCCGCGAGCGCGATCACCGGCGCGGCGAGCGCCCCGAACGCGACGGGCGCGGTGTTGGCGAGCAGCGAGACGAGCGCGGCCTTGAGGGGGGCCATGCCCGCCGCGAGCAGCATCGCCGCGGAGATGGCCACGGGGGCGCCGAAGCCCGCGAGCGACTCGAGCAGGGCTCCGAAGCAGAACGCGATGAGGATCGAGAGGATGCGCAGGTCGTCGCTGACCGAGCGGATCGTGCGCCCGAACACCTCGAACCACGGGGTCACGACGGTGAGCCGGTAGATCCACAGGGCGTTCACGAGGATCCACAGGATCGGGAAGAGGCCGTAGAAGACCCCCGCGGCAGCGGCGCTGAGCGCCTGCACGGGCGGCATGTTCCAGCCCACGATCGCGAGCACGATCGACAGGGCGAGGGCGGCGAGCGCGGCGAAGGGGGCCCGCACCTTGGCCACGCCCAGGAGCAGGAACAGCAGGACGAGCGGGAGCGCCGCCGCGATCGCCGACAGCGCGAGAGACCCGAAGACCGGATCGATGTCTTGCTCGAACACGTCGCCGCCGCTCACGGGAGGAAGGGCCGCGCGTCGGACGACGCGGGTCGGGGTATGCGAAAGGCCCTGCGCTGGCGAGAGCAACAGGGCCGTTCGTACACCCCCCGGGACTTGAACCCGGAACCCACTGATTAAGAGTCAGTTGCTCTGCCAATTGAGCTAGAGGTGCGCAGCCGCGGGTCACGCGGCCGAGGTCAGAGTCTACGCGGCTTCAGTGCGTTTCATCAAACCGGGACCGGCGCCCGACGAGTGCGCCGCGATTGACAGCGCGTGCCGGTAGTGCCCCAGCAGTTCGTCGCCCAGTCGCGCCCAGGTGCGGTGGGCGACCGATTCGCGCGCGGCGGCCGCGAACGCACGCCGCTTGGCGTCGTCACCGACGAGGTCGAGCACGCGCGCCCGCAGGTCGTCGAGGTCTCCGGGCCGGTAGAGCCATCCGGTACGGCTGCTCTGCACGAGGTCGACGGGACCGCCGCGCCCCGTGGCGACGACCGGCACCCCGCTCGCGAGCGCCTCTTGCACGGTCTGGCAGAAGGTCTCGTTCTCGCCCGGATGCACGAAGAGGTCGAAGCCTGCGACGGCCCGCGCGAGCGCCTCACCACCGAGGAAGCCGAGGAAGGCCGCCCCGGGCATCGCCCGTTCCAGGTCTGCGCGCTCCGGGCCGTCGCCCACGATGACGAGACGGGTTCCGGGGATGCCCGCGATCGCCGCCAGGTCGCCGACCTGCTTCTCGGGGGCGAGCCGACCGACGTAGCCGATCACGAGCTCGCCACCCGGTGCCACCGCGCGTCGCCACGCATCGTCGCGACGATCGGGATGGAACCGCACGCCGTCGACGCCCCGCGCCCAGTGGCGCAACCGCGTGACACCGAGCGCCTCGAGCTCGGCGATCGACGAGGTCGACGGAGCGAGCGTGAGCGTGGCCCGTCGGTGGATGCGCGCGACGTGCCGCGAGAAGGCGGGGGCGAGGCCGGGGATGCCGTACCGCTGCGCGTACCCCGGCACATCGGTCTGATACACCGCGACGGTCGGGATGCCGAGGGAGTCGGCGGCGCGCAGCGCCTGCCAGCCGAGCAGGAACGGCGAGGCGAGGTGCACGACGTCGGGCGCGAACTCGCGCAGGATCGCCGTCAGCGTGAGCGCGCTCGTCACGGTGAGCCGCAGCTCGGGGTAGCCGGGGGTCGGGATCGAGCGCAGCAGCGCGATCTCCGCGCCGTGCAGCGCGGTCGCATCGGGCGACTCGTCGTGGCGCGGCGCGATGACGAGGGTCTCATGGCCGTGCGCCTGGAGGTGCCGGAGCACCTGCAGGAGCGAGCCCACGACCCCGTTCATCTGGGGCAGGAACGTCTCGGCGACCAGCGCGACTCTCACCCCTCCAGCGTGACGGGTCGGTCCACGACCCGCACCGCGAAACGGGTGGATGCGTCGAGAGTTCACGCACTGTTCCCCGACCGCTCGACTCGGGGCCGTAGACCTGCCCTCGTGGATGACTCGTGGCTCACGGCGCTCGCCCTCTCGCCGTGGCTGCTGCCCGCGCTCTTCCTGCTCGTCGTCGGTGACGCCTTCCTGGTCGTGCTGCCGAGCGAGACGGTCGTCGTCGCGCTCGCAGCGCTCGCCGGAGCGACCGGGTCGCCGCCGATCGCACCGATCGTCGCCGTCGCCGCGGTCGGCGCGATCGTGGGCGATGCCCTGTGCTTCGCGATCGGGCGGAAGGCGGGCACCGACCGATGGGGGTGGCAGCGGATGCGCCCCGTGCGCTCTGCCATCGACCGCGCTCGCCACGCCGTGCTGACGCGCCCCGCCGTGCTCATCTTCACCGCGCGCTACGTGCCGTTCGCCCGCATCGCCGTGAACCTCACCGCGGGCGCGAGCGGACTGCCGCTGCGGCGGTTCCTGCCGCTGTCGGCCGCCGCGGGCATCGCCTGGGCGTCGTACAACACCGTCGTCGGAGCCGTCTTCGGGGCCGTGCTCACCGACTTCCCCGTGCTCGCCGTGCTGATCTCGATCGTCGTGGCGATCGGGCTCGGGCTGGCGATCGACGCGCTCGTGGCGCGCGCGATCAGACGCCGAGAAGAGCGCGAGAGCGATCGGTGATGCGCCCGGGCGCGAGGTACTGCCAGCCGGCGCTCCGCCAGCGCTGAGCATCCAGGCACAGCCGTCCGTCGATGACGATGCGACCGCCCACCAGCCCTGCGAGCGCGACCGGATCGAGCTCGCGGTACTGCTGCCACTCGGTGAGCACGAGCACCGCGTCGGCGGCCGTGACCGCCTCGATGACGCCCGCGCGGTAGTCGAGCGCGGGCGCGAGGGGGCGCGCGGTCTCGACCGCGGCGGGGTCGGTCGCGACGATGCGCGCGCCCTCGGCGGCGAGGCGACGGGCGACATCGAGAGCGGGCGAGTCGCGCACGTCGTCGGAGTCGGGCTTGAACGCCAGGCCGAGCACCGCGATACGACGGCCGCGCAGCGAGCCGCCGAGCGCCTCGCGCGTGAGCGACACGACGCGATCGCGACGGCGCATGTTGATGGCGTCGACCTCGCGCAGGAAGTCGAGCGACGCCCCGACACCGAGCTCGTCCGCCCGCGCGATGAAGCCGCGGATGTCTTTCGGCAGGCATCCCCCGCCGAAGCCGATGCCGGCGTTGAGGAAGCGGCGGCCGATGCGCGCGTCGTGCCCGATCGCATCAGCGAGCTGGGTCACATCGGCTCCCGCGACCTCGGCGATCTCGGCCATCGCGTTGATGAACGAGATCTTCGTCGCGAGGAAGGCGTTGGCCGCGACCTTGACGAGCTCGGCCGTGGCGAGGTCGGTGACCATGCGCGGCGCACCCGCGATCAGAAGCTCGGCGTAGACCCGGTCGAGCACGCCCGCCGATCGGGTGTCACCGGGGGCGACCCCGTAGACGAGTCGGTCGGGCTCGAGCGAGTCGCGCACGGCGAAGCCCTCGCGCAAGAACTCGGGGTTCCAGGCGAGCGCGGCCCCGGCGCGCGCCACCTCGGGCAGCAGCGCCTGGGCGGTGCCGACGGGAACGGTCGACTTGCCCACGATGAGGTCGCCGGGACCGGCGAGGCTGAGCACGGCCCGCATCGCGGCGTGCACGGCCGTGAGGTCGGCGGAGCCGTCGGGCCGCTGCGGCGTGCCGACGGCGATGAAGTGCACGGCCGCCCCCCGGGCCGCCTCGATGTCCGTGCTGAACGACAGCCTGCCCGCCGCAATGCCGCGTTCGAGAAGATCGGTGAGCCCCGGCTCGAAGAAGGGCGCATCACCCTTCGCGAGCGTGTCGATCTTGAGTGGATCGACGTCGATGCCGACTACCTCGTGTCCGAGCTCGGCCATCGCCGCCGCGTGCACCGCTCCGAGATATCCGCATCCGATCACCGAGATTCTCATGCTCGAACGCTAGGCGGGCCACGTGAATGGCGGTCGACGACGACATGGACCCCGAGTGGCGAGTCGACGGCCACGGGTCGGCACGGCGCGGCCAGGAGGCTGCTCAGGCGATGACCGGCGCGCATCCATACACTGTCCAGGCGGCGTCCGTTCCCGGGCGCCTCTCCCCCGTCGCGAAGGAGCCCTCATGGCCCAGCCCCGCCTCGAGGCCGGTACCCCGGCCCCCGCCTTCACCCTCTCCGACAAAGACGGCGCCTCCGTCTCGCTCGCCGACTACGCCGGCAAGAAGGTCGTTCTGTACTTCTACCCCGCGGCCAGCACCCCCGGCTGCACGACCCAGGCCTGCGACTTCCGCGACAACCTGGCCTCGCTGCAGGCGGCAGGCTACGTCGTGCTCGGGGTGTCGAAAGACGGGGCGGATGCCCTGCAGAAGTTCGCCGCCGACGAGCACCTGACCTTCCCGCTGCTGAGCGACCCCGACCTCGCGGTGCACCACGCCTA
>LNFD01000214.1 GCA_001464255.1 Actinomycetales bacterium Ga0077552
GACGATGTCGCGCTGCTCGCCGCGCTCGGCAAGACTCGCGAGCTGGCTCGCGAAGGGCGTGATGCCGATTCCGCCCGCGACCATGACGAGAGGGATGCCCGGGTCGCGCGGCAGCACGAAGTCGCCCGCGACCTGCGTCGCGCGGATGGGCGTGCCGGGCTCGAGGGCCGCGAGCGCGGCCTTGAACGAGCTGCCGCCCTCGGGCGTGCGCATGCCGATCGCGACGAGCGGCTCCGCGGCCGTGGCGCGCTCGGGCGCCGAGGCGATCGAGAACGTGCGGCGCGTGCCGCGGATGTCGGCGGAGTGCGGCAGGTGCAGCTCGAGGTACTGGCCCGCCTCGAAGCGCAACGGGCGGGAGGGCGCGAAGCGGTACTCGGTCGCGAGCTCCGACAGCGGTGCGCGGTCGACGAGCCGCACCGAGAAACCGCCGCGGCGCGAGACCGCGAAGGCCACGATGTTGCCGACCACGAGGGCGAGCTCGGGCGAGGTGTAGATCGGGCCGAACCCGAACGGTACCGAGAATGCCACGGCGACCACGGCGGCCGTGAGCCACTGCTGCCAGCGCCGCGGCGGCAGGGTGAGGGGCTCGCTGAGCATGAAGCCCGCGAGGAAGACGACGGGGAACAGTTGCAGCACGGTCGTCACGGCGCCGAGAGGGGCCGTGCCCGTCGCGACGAGGCGGATGCCGATGAGGACGATCGTGAGCCCGATGAAGATGAGCCCGACATCGAGTCGGCGGGTGCGGTCGAGCAGCAGGAGGGCGCCCACAGAGACCGCGGGCAGGAGCGCGGGCGTCGCGACCCACCAGAAGCCGACGCCCTGGCCGACGTAGTAGCCGATGATGCCCGCGATGAGCACGCCGGTCGCGGCCGGGTTGAGCAGGTGCCGCCCGCGCCACACGATGAGGTACTTCGAGAGCGCCGCGAGCACCGCGGCACCCGCGGCGGCGATGAGCCCCGGCGTCGTGAGGCTCGGCTGCACGATGCACGTGACGATGAGCGCCGTGATGACGCTCGACTCGCGGTGCGGTACGACGCGGGCGAGCCGCGCGGCGATCTCGTTCGCGCCGAGCGTCGCGACCATGACGACGCCGAGGGTGCCGAGGATGGCGTAGCCGTCGGGTCCGATCACGTCGAGGAAGCCGAACAGCACCGCTTGCGCGAGCACGATCGCGAGCGTGATCGTGGCCAGGCGGTACATGCTCACCCGGCCGGTCAGGGCATCCACCCGTGCTCTCATGCGAACAGCTCCCCTCGAAACCCTGCGCTCGCCTCGAGGCGACCGTCGATACCCAGTCGAACCCACTCGAAGGCGAACCGCTCGGATAGACGCGCCGGATCGGCCAGGAACATCGCCGTCGCGAGCCCGTCGGCCACGAGCGCGCTTTCGGCCACGACCCAGGTGGCGATGACGCCGTCGGCGACCGGGCGGCCCGTGACGGCGTCGACGATGTGGTGCAGGCCCGCCCCCCAGGCGCGGCGGTTGAGCGCGGAGGCGCACAGGGCGGCGTCGTGCAGCTCGGCCACGCCGACCGCCTTCGTCGGGTCGGCCGGGTTCTCGAGCGCGATCCGGATGCTGCGCCCGCCCCGCACGCGCACGTCGCCGCTCGCATCGACGACCGTCTCGCTCACGCCGCGGGCCGCGAGAAGGTCGCCGACGAGGTCGACGAGGTAGCCCTTGCCGGCCGCGCCCACGTCGAGCACGACGGGCGCGACGGTGTCGAGCGCGAGACCCGAGGCGGTGCGGCGCAGGGCGATGGCGTCGGCCCAGCGCGGGGCGGGCAGCGGGTCGCCGCTCGGGGTCAGGCGGTACGCGGCGTCGTAGCCGAGCCGCTCGAGCGAGGCGCCGACGAGGGGGCTGAGGCGGGCATCCGTCAGCGCATGCAGCTGCTCGTAGAGCGCGAGCAGGGGCTCGGCGTCGGCGGGGAGTGGCCATGACCCCGGCTCGCGGGCGATGCGCGCGACGAGCGAGTCGTCGCGGAAGCGCGACCAGTCGCGATCGAAGC
>LNFD01000215.1 GCA_001464255.1 Actinomycetales bacterium Ga0077552
CGCTTGCCCTTCGCCCGGCACTGCTCGGCGAGGTCTGCGAGCCGCGGGTCATCGATCGGCAGCACGACGGTGCTCGCGCGCTCGGTGATCTCGGCCTTGGCGCGGAAGATGACGTCGGTCGAGCGCATGCGCTGCAAGTGCGCCTCGCCGATGACCGTGATCGCCGCGATGTCGGGCGGGAAGTACGTCGACAGCTCGCGGATCTCACCGGCGCCGAAGATGCCCATCTCGGCCACGAACACCTCGGTGCCCGGCACGAGCTTGTCGTTGACCGCCCGCGACAGGCCCAGGCGGTTGTTGAAGGATGCCGGGCTCGCGACCGTCGCGTACGTCGCGCTCAGCAAGTGGGCCACGTAGTTCTTCGTGCTCGTCTTGCCGTACGAGCCGGTGATCGCGACGACGCGCGGGCGCACCTGCGCGAGGCGCTTCTGCGCGGCGACGACGAACTTCCTCGAGCCCGCACGCTCGATGGGCGCCATGATCGCGAGGGCCAGGTCGGTAAGCGGGGCGCTCAGGAGGAGCACGAGCGCGGGGGCCGCGGCCGCACGGGGGCCGAGCACCGCCACGAGCACGACGGTCGCCGCGATGTGCACGGCGATCCAGCAGACCATGAGCCGCTTGAGGCGGTCGGTGAGGGCGAGCTTCGCCGAGCGGCCGCGCACCGGCAGCCCGAGCGGGATGAGCGCGAGGGCGACGATCGCGCCGATGGCCCACGAGGGCCCGAGCGGCGGCACCCCGCCGACCACGGCGAGGGTCGTCGCGGTGATGGCGACGATGAGCAGCGCCGCCGTGACGGGCTCGCGCATCACCCAGAGCCACGCCATGCGCGTCGTCCATCCGGGCACGTAGTGCTCGCGCTGGGCGACCCGCAGCCAGCGCGCGGCGATCGGCACCGCCGCGAGCAGCCCGAGGACGAGCGCGACGAGCGTCGGCGGGTACCGGAGGAGGTCGATCATACGGTGCGGGTCCGTTCGTCGAGGAGGCCGAGCAGCTCTTCGCGCACGGCGAGCTCGAGGTCGCCCTCGAGCAGGTGACCCGTGCCGGGCACCACGCGGAACGGGGCTCCGGCCCGTTCCGCGGCTACGCGGCCCGCGTCGGTGGGCGCCTGCGTGTCGTTCTCGCCCCACACGAAGCGCATCGGCAGCGTCGAGCCGGCGAGCGCCGCGAGCTCGTCGTCGTAGGTCTCGTTGACGACGCGCACCATGATGCCGCGCAGCACTCCCTGAGCGGCGCGGTAGTCGGAGCTTCCGCGGCGGTCGCGCAGGGCATCCATGCGGGCGTCGCTCAGCAGGCCGCGGCGATTGGCCCAGCGGGCGATGCGGTAGCCGAGCGGCGGGGCGGCGGGGGCGTGCAGCTTCACGAGCGGCACCCCCGTGAGCACGAGGCCCGCGACGAGCTCGGGGCGCGCCGCGGCGAGGCGCGCGGCCACCCGGCCGCCGAAGGAGTGCGCCACGATGACGACGGGCGCGAAGGCCGCGATCGCCTCGGCGACGAGCTCGGCGTAGTCCTCCGAGCCCCAGACCGTCTCGGGGGCGGGCGCCGGGCCGAAACCGGGCAGGTGGATGCTCACGGCATCCAGCCCCGTCAGGATCGTCGCGAAGTCGGTGCCGTCGCGCCCCCAGCCGTGCAGGGCGACGACCCGCGGAGGGGTCGAGCCGTGCTTCTCGGCCAGCACACGGCCGCCGGCGAGGGAGGTGATCACGGCCCCCAGCCTATCGAGCGGATGCGCCCGCCCTGTTGGTCCGCGTCGCACTGTTCGCGACACCTCGCACGCAACGGAACGTACGAAGAGTCGCAAACCGTGCGACGAACACGGCCCTACTCGGCCTGCGGCTCGTCGCTGTCGGTCGCGAGGTGCGGGGCGAGCTCGCGGGGGTCGAGGGTGCCCTCGAGCACCTGCGCCACCTGGGCGACGATGGGCATCGAGACTCCGCGCGACGCCGCGAGCTCGAGGATCGGTCCGACCGAGGCGAGACCCTCGGCCGTCTGGTTCATCTGCGCGATGACCTGCTCGAAGCCGTAGCCCTGGCCGAGCAGCCGCCCGGCCGTGTTGTTGCGCGACAGCGGCGACTCGCACGTGGCGATGAGGTCGCCGAGACCCGCGAGGCCGATCATCGTCTCGGGCCGCGCGCCGAAGGCGACCGCGAAGGCGCTCAGCTCGACGAGGCCGCGCGTGATGATCGACGCCTTGGTGTTCTCGCCGTAGCCCACGCCGTCGGCGATGCCCACGGCGACGGCGATGAGGTTCTTGAGCACGCCGCCGAACTCGGTGCCGATCACGTCGGTGTTGACGAACGAGCGGAAGTAGTCGTTCGAGGCGATCGTCGCGACCGCGACCGCGGTGTCGTGGCTCGCGCTCGCGACGACGGCCGCGGTGGGCTCGCGCTTGGCGATCTCGAGGGCGAGGTTGGGGCCGCTGACCGCCGCGATGCGGTCGCGGTTGACGCGCAGTTCTTGCTCGATGACCTCGCTCATGCGCAGGCCAGTGCCGCGCTCGACGCCCTTCATGAGGCTGACGACGGGCACGTCGGGCGGCAGGATGTCGCGGATCGAGGCGAGATTGCTGCGCAGGCTCTGGCTCGGCACCGAGAGGTAGACCTGCTCGGCGCCCGCGAGCACGTGCTCGAGCGAGTCGTGCCCGCGCAGGTTCGGGGGCAGGTTGATGCCCGGCAGGTAGCCCGAGTTGCGGTGCGTCTCGGTGATCTCGAGCGCGACCTCGCGGCGCCGTGCCCAGATGACCACGTCGGACCCGCCGTCGGCGAGCACCTTGGCGAAGGTCGTCCCCCACGATCCGGCTCCGAGCACGGCGACGCGCGCGGCCCCCTGCTCGACGGCGCTCGACGGCAGGCGCACCGCTTCGGTCAGCGGCGGATGCTCGTTCACAGCCGCCCGGTCTCGCTCTGGCCGTGCTTCACCGGGTCCCACCGCTCGGGCGGCGGCGTCTCGCCCCGCAGGTCGCCGAGCAGCCCGGCGATGGCCGCCATGACGCGCTCGGTGCCCTCGTTGAGCGTTGCCTGGTCGAGCGGCCGACCGGCGAGGTCGCTGAGGTCGACGGGGTCGCCGATCTTGCAGTAGATCGTCTTGCGCGGGAAGAAGCTGATCTTCTTCGAGTAGCGGGCCATGATCTGCTGCGTTCCCCAGTGGGCGGCCGGGATGATCGGCACGCCCGCCTGCAGCGCCATGCGCACGGCGCCGCTCTTGCCCCGCATGGGCCACAGGTCGGGGTCGCGCGTGAGGCTACCCTCGGGGTAGATGATGACCGCGAGCTCGCGGTCGACGAGCTGCTGGGCGGCCTTGAGCGGAGCATCCGATCGCCCCCGCCCCTCGCGCTCGACCGGGATCTGCCCCGACCAGCGCAGCACCGCGCCGAGCACCGGCACGCGGAAGACGCTCGCCTTGGCGAGGAAGCGCGGCACGCGACCGAGCTTCCACATGAAGCGCCCCATGATGACGGGGTCGATCTCGCTGTAGTGGTTCGGGGCGAGGATGAACGCGCCGGTCTTCGGCAGCTTCTCGCCGTCGATGACGGGGAAGCGCGCCATCATCGTCAGCAGCGGCAGGCACAGCGCAGCGATCGCGTGCCACAGCAGGGTCTTCTCGCGGCGGCGACGGCGCACCGGGGCGGATGCGGCGGCGGGGGCGACGGCGTCGTCGGCAGGGGTGGCGTCTGGCACGCCCTCCAGGGTAGTGCGTGCCTCGCGCGGCGGCGGTCTAGACCAGTTCGAAGTCGGCGCCGAGTGCCGTGAGCTTGTCGATGAACAGCTCGTAGCCGCGGCTGATGATGCCGACGTTGCTGATCGTCGACGTGCCCGTCGCGGCGAGGCCCGCGATGAGGTGGCTGAAGCCGCCCCGCAGGTCGGGCACGCGAACGGATGCGCCGTGCAGCGGCGTGGGGCCCGTGATGACGGCGGCCTGCTCGAGCGGGCGGCGCGGCACGCGGCGCGTGATCGAGGCAAGCCCCGACTGGTGCACCACGATGTGCGCGCCCATCTCGTTGAGGGCTTCGGTGAAGCCGAAGCGGTTCTCGTACACCGTCTCGTGCACGACCGACTCGCCCTCGGCCTGCGTGAGCGCGACGATGAGCGGCTGCTGCCAGTCGGTCATGAAGCCCGGGTGCACGTCGGTCTCGATCATGACGGGCTTGAGCGGCGTGCCGGGGTGCCAGAAGCGGATGCCGTCCTCCAGCACCTCGAACTCTCCGCCGACCTTGCGGTAGACGTTGAGGAAGGTCATGAGCTCCTGCTGCGTCGCCCCGCCGACCGTGATGTCGCCCTTCGTGGCGAGCGCGGCGGCCGCCCAGCTGGCGGCCTCGTTGCGGTCGAAGATGGCCGTGTGGCGGTAACCGCGCAGGGTCTCCACGCCCTCGATCACGATCACGCGATTGGGCTCGACCGAGATGATCGCGCCCATCTTCTGCAGGATCGCGATGAGGTCCATGATCTCGGGCTCGATCGCCGCGTTCTTGAGCTCGGTCGTGCCCTCGGCGCGGACGGCCGTGAGCAGCACCTGCTCGGTCGCCCCGACGCTCGGGAACGGCAGCTCGATGAGCGCGCCCTTGAGCTTCTTCGGTGCGGTGAGGTGGATGCCCTGGTGCGACTTCTCGACGATCGCCCCGAAGGCGCGCAGCGCGTTCAGGTGGAAGTCGATCGGGCGGTCGCCGATGCGGCAGCCACCGAGGTCGGGGATGAACGCCTCGCCGAGCTGGTGCAGCAGCGGCCCGCAGAACAGGATCGGGATGCGGCTCGAGCCGGCGTGCGCGTCGATCTCAGCGAAGTGCGCGCCAACGACGTTGCTGGGGTCGAGGCGCAGAACCCCCTCGCCCTCGCTCGTGATCTCGACCCCGTGGGCCTTGAGCAGGCCGCTGACGACGTGCACATCGCTGATCTCGGGCACGCCCTTGAGCACGCTCGGGGTGTCGGCGAGCAACGAGGCGACCATGGCCTTCGTCACGAGGTTCTTCGCGCCTCGCACCTCGATTCGCCCGTGCAGCGGTTTACCGCCGTGGATGACGATGGTGTCGGAGGTGAGGCCGACGCGGGCGGCGGCCTTCTGCGAGTCTTTCGTGAGCGAGTTCATGCGACCTCAGGTGGTGGTGTCGGTCTGCCCTCAGCGGGCGGGAAGGGTGGTGGGCCGCCAGCTCTCGCGACGGGCCTCGAAATCGGTGATCGCCTGCTCGTCGCGCAAGGTCAGACCGATGTCGTCGAGCCCCTCGAGCAGGCGCCAGCGGGTGTAGTCGTCAATCTCGAACGGCACGGTGATATTCCCCACCGTGACGGTGCGCTCGACCAGGTCGACCGTCGCCTCCATGCCGGGGCTCGCCTCGAGCTCGGCCCAGAGGCGCTCGACGGTCGGCTCGTCGACGACGCCCACGAGCAGGCCCTGCTTGCCCGCGTTGCCGCGGAAGATGTCGGCGAACTTCGGGCTGATGACGGCGGCGAAGCCGAAGTCGCGCAGCGCCCAGACGGCGTGCTCGCGGCTCGATCCGGTGCCGAAGTCGGGGCCGGCGATGAGGATGCGCGGGCTCGCGTACTCGGGCCGGTTCAGGATGAACTCCGGATCTTGCCGCCACGCCGAGAACAGCGCGTCGTCGTAGCCGGTCTTCGTGACCCGCTTGAGGAACACCGCGGGGATGATCTGGTCGGTGTCGACGTTGCTGCGGCGGAACGGCACCGCGACGCCCGTGATCGTGCTGACCTTCTCCATTGCTAGACCGTCGCCCCTTCGATCGTCGAGAACCGGGGGTCGACCTCGATGCCATCGGCGATGAGGTCGCTCACGCTCGAGAGCGTGCCGCGGATGGCCGTGGAGGCCGCGACGAGCGGGCTCACGAGGTGCGTGCGACCGCCCTTGCCCTGACGGCCCTCGAAATTGCGGTTGCTCGTCGAGGCGCAGCGCTGGCCGGGCTCGAGCTGGTCGGGGTTCATCCCCAAGCACATCGAGCATCCCGCGAAGCGCCATTCGGCACCGAAGGCCTCGACGATCTTGTCGATGCCTTCTGCCTCGGCCTCGAGGCGCACGCGCGCCGACCCGGGCACGACGATGACGTCGACTCCGTCGGCCTTCTTCTGCCCCGTGATGATCGAGGCGAAGGCGCGCAGGTCGTCGAGGCGGCTGTTCGTGCACGAGCCCATGAAGACGACATCGACGGGGATCTGCTTCATCGGAGTGCCGGGCCGCAGGTCCATGTACTCGAGCGCCCGCTCGGCGGCCGCCCGCTCATTGGCGTCGATGATCGTGGAGGGATCGGGCACCGACTGGCTGAGCGAGATGCCCTGGCCGGGGTTGGTGCCCCAGGTGACGAAGGGCTCGAGCTCGTTCGCGTCGAGGAAGACCTCGGCGTCGAAGACGGCGTCGTCGTCGGTCGCGAGGGTGTTCCAGTAGGCGACCGCGGCATCCCAGTCGGCACCCTGCGGAGCGTGCGGCCGGCCCTTCAGGTAGGCGTAGGTCGTCTCGTCGGGGGCGACCATGCCGGCGCGCGCACCCGCCTCGATCGACATGTTGCAGATCGTCATGCGGCCATCCATCGACAGCGACCGGATGGCCGACCCACGGTACTCGAGCACGTAGCCCTGCCCTCCGCCGGTGCCGATCTTGGCGATGACGGCGAGGATGATGTCTTTCGCGGTGACGCCGGGCTTGAGCTCGCCCTCGACCGTGATCGCCATCGTCTTGAACGGCTGCAGTGGCAGGGTCTGCGTCGCGAGCACGTGCTCGACCTCGCTCGTGCCGATGCCGAAGGCCATGGCGCCGAACGCGCCGTGCGTGCTCGTGTGCGAGTCGCCGCACACGACCGTGATGCCCGGCATCGTCAGGCCCAGCTGCGGGCCGACGACGTGCACGATGCCCTGCTCGATGTCGCCGAGCGAGTGCAGGCGGATGCCGAACTCTTTCGCGTTGGCCCGCAGCGTCTCGATCTGCTTACGGCTCGTCGGCTCGGCGATGGGCTTGTCGATCGCCAGCGTCGGGGTGTTGTGGTCCTCCGCGGCCATGCGCAGGCCGTCGAAGGCCTGCGGGCTCGTGACCTCGTGCACGAGGTGCAGGTCGATGTAGAGCAGATCGGGCTCGCCGTTCTCGCCCTTGGCGACGAGATGGGCATCCCAGACCTTCTCGGCCAGGGTGCGGGGGCGGTGCTCAGCGGAATGGTTCGTCATGGGGAAATCACCCTTCTTACAAGGATTGCGAAGCGGCCGCGTCGGAACTCCGCGACGAGGATGCGACCTGGGGTGATCAGGACTCGTCGCGGCGACGAAGAAGGAACCGCGTCTTGTGCCGCATGCTCATCAGGCTATCACCGCGGCGTCGGCGGCCCCGATGTGCTCAGCGACCCGTCGCGGCGGCCCACTCGTCGATGCGGAAGTACGGGTCAATGGAGCCCCGCTGACTGATGTAGATGCGCTCATATTGGGGATTGTCGAAATTCTGGAACGGATCGCTCGATGAGACCCCTCTGGGGCAGTAGACGAATACAGCGCTCCCGAACGGATCACCGTTCGCGGCGCCGACGCCCGTGGTGAAGCACGGCTCGCCCGGGACGACGTAGGTCCAGCCATCTCCGCGGGGTGGGTAGAAGGAGTCTGCTCCTGGTGGTTGGATGACCGAGTCATCCCCTACGCGTGGCAGGGCGACCGTGACGCAGAATGCGATGTTCTCCCAGTAGCACCACGTGCCATTGACGTCGGTGAACGCCGGTACGCGCGCCGCCGCGACGGCCGCGATGGCGGTGCGGATCACGGCGGCTGCCTCGGCGATGCTCTCCGGATCCCGCGCCTCAGCATCACGCGCCAACCGACCGTCATCGAGCGCGGCACTGAGTACTTGGCGCACCGACTCATCGGTGACGCGACCCTCCGACCCCGCGAGGGCGCTCTCGCCCTCGGCGAGGGCCTGGTCGAGGTCGGCGACCGCGGCATCGATCACACGCGCAGTGCGCGCCTCGAGCAGAGCATCCACCGCCCGCGTCAGCGCGTCGACATCGGCGCGCACATCAGCCACGACCGCCGCCAGGGCGATTCTGCTCTCGTCGATAAACTGCGCGTCTGACGATCGATCGACGTCGACACGATCGTCGGGAACCGTCTGCTGAACGATCTCGAGCAGACGCGCGACCTCGGCGAGCACTGCCGGATCATCGGCCGGATCGGCAGCTTCGGGAGCCAGCGCTTCAATGGCCGCCGCCTCGGCGTCGTCGCGCTCCGCGAGCAGCGGGGAGTACTCCTCAACGGTCGCCGCGTAAGCGGCTCGAGCGGAGGAGACGGCACCTTGCGCGACGACCGCGGCGATGACAATCACCCCAACGAAGATCGACGCGATCACAGCGGCCAGGATCCACCACCGTCGTGCCGTCATGACCGATCGCGGCCCGGGAGGAGGTAGCACGGGCTGCGCGGCTTGACCGGCCTGCGCCTCCGGAGCAGGTTGGGGCGCGCCGCACGACTCGCAGAACTTCGTCGACCGCACCTCGGCCCCGCATGACGGGCAGTGGCTCTGGGGTGTGGCGTCAGTCATCGTCAGGCGCTCTCGTTCGGCTGCTCAACCGAGCAGGGTGGTCACCATGTCGGCGGTGTAGCCGGTGATGCCGAGCTCGAGCCAGCTCGTCGCGAACCAGTAGCCCCCGACGACGATGTGCGATTCGCCGTAGGCGGCGCCCGTCTCGCTGCCGCTCACGCCGAAGACGTACCGCGTGCCGCCCAGCTCGGAGATCGGGGTGTACCCGAGGCCCGAGAGCCGCGCCTGCACCGATGCCCCCTCCTCCGCCGTCACGGGGATGATGCGGGTCTCGATGCCGATGCCGCTGCCGCCGTTCGGTGTCACCCAAAAGCACGGCAGGTTCGAGCGCTGGCTCATGAAGTCGACGAGAAGCGCGTCGTCGAACCCGTAGACATCGGCGAGCTCCGCGCGCGCCCACGACGGGTTGAGCACCACGCCGTAGCTCTGCAGCTGGGCGGTCATGGCCGGGCTGAAGACGCTCTCGCAACTGGCTGGTAGGGGCGGAGCAGCGGCGGCGGCGGTCGGCGCGGGTTCGGCCGGCTCGGCGGTCGGCTCGCTCGGGGTGGGTTCGGGGCTCGAGGTGCCGTCAAACACCACCGGCGCCG
>LNFD01000216.1 GCA_001464255.1 Actinomycetales bacterium Ga0077552
CGACTGGGTCGAACTGCTGCAGGGCATGACCGCGCGCGAGGCCGACCGGCGCCTGCCGGCCGCGGAGGCGGCTCGGGCCCTGCGTCGACTCGCCGACGTCGTGACGACGAACGACGACGAGCTCGCCCCGACGGCGGTCATGCCCCAGCCGCTCGTTCCCGCTGGCGGAGCCACCGCGATCACCGAAGTGCTCGGGGCGGCGCGCCCCGTGGCGTCGGGCGCTGTGGACGAGCAGGCGACCGTCGCGATGGCCGCGCCCTCGCCCGCGCGAACCACCACGCCCGCTCCCGCCACGCTCCCCCCGGTGAGCGCCACGCACGCCCCGCTGCGCCGCAACGCCCTCATCGCCGCCGCGGTCGCCGCCGTCATCGTCGTGGGCGGTGCGATCGCGTTCGGGCTCGCCTTCGGCGCCGCGACGTCCCCCGCGGCACCCGCCGCCGGCAGCCCCGCGTACCCCGCGGTCGACGGCCCGGTCGGCGAGCATCTCGAGCAGCTGCAGCGGAGCGTGGCCCCGTGATCGCGCGCCGGATGCGCGGGTCGCTGCTCGCAGTCGCCCTCGCGGCCGCACTCGCCCTCGCCGGGTGCGCTCCCGCCGCGCCCGCGCCCGACGCCGCCGTGTCGGCTCAGCTCGAGCAGACCGTGCTCGTCATCAGTGAGGCCGTCGCCGGCGACGACTGGACCGCCGCGGATCGCGCGCTCGAGGTGCTCGAGGGCCAGGTCGAGGCCGCGCTCGCCGCGGGCGGGCTCACCGCGGCGCGCGCCGACGAGATCCGCGCCGCGATCGCCGTGCTGCGCGCCGACGTGGAGGCCGCGCTCGACCAGCCGGTCGAGACCCCGAGCCCCACGCCGAGCGACGAGAACGACAAGCCGGGCAACCGCGGCGGCAACGACAAGAACGAGAAGGACGACTGACCGCCGCGCGGCGCCGACCGCGCCGCGATGAGCGCGCCGTGCCTACTGCGCCGCGATCAGCGCGTCGGCCTCGCGGCGGGCCCAGGCCTCGGCCTCGAGCACGCCCTCGAGCGTCATGGGGTGCGGCTCATGGCGGTCGACGACTGCGCGCACGGTATCGACGATGTCGAGGTAGCCCAGAGCGCCATCGTGGAAGGCGTGCACGGCCTGCTCGTTCGCGGCGTTGAACACGGCCGGGAAGGTCGCGCCCGCCTCCCCCACGCGCTTCGCGAGGGCGACCGCGGGGAAGGCCTCGTCGTCGAGCGGCGCGAAGGTCCAGGTGGATGCCGTGCTCCAGTCGAGCGGGGCCCCCGCGCCCGCGACGCGGTGCGGCCAGTCGAGCCCGAGCGAGATCGGCAGCCGCATGTCGGGGGGCGAGCACTGCGCGATCGTCGAGCCGTCGACGAACTCGACCATCGAGTGCACGATCGACTGCGGGTGCACCGTGACCTCGATGCGGTCGTACGGCACGTCGAAGAGCAAGTGGGCCTCGATGATCTCGAGCCCCTTGTTGACGAGGGTCGACGAGTTCGTCGTGATGACCTTGCCCATGTCCCACGTGGGGTGCGCGAGCGCCTCGGCCGGCGTCACACCGGCGAGCGAGGCGCGCGAGCGGCCGCGGAACGGCCCGCCGCTCGCCGTCAGCACGAGCCGGCGCACCTCGTGGTGCTCGCCCGCGAGCAGCGCCTGCGCGATCGCCGAGTGCTCGCTGTCGACGGGCACGATCTGCCCGGGGGCGGCGAGGCTCGTGACGAGCGAGCCGCCGACGATGAGGCTCTCCTTGTTCGCCAGGGCCAGGATGCGCCCCGCCTGCAGCGCCGCGAGCGTCGGCGCGAGCCCGACCGACCCGGTGATGCCGTTGAGCACGACATCGCAGGCGACATCCCGCACGAGGTGGGCCGCGGCCTCGGCGCCGAGGGCGACATGCTCCACGGAGTGAGCCCGCGCCTGGGCCTCGACGAGCTCGCGGTTGCGGCCGGCAGCGAGGCCCACCACGCGGAACCGCTCGGGGTTCGCGGCGATGACCTCGAGCGCCTGAACGCCGATCGAGCCCGTTGACCCCAGAACGATGATGTCGCGCATGGTGTTCATCATGCCCGACGTGCGTCGAGCATCCCGTGCGTTAGGAGGCGGCGAGGATGTCGACGACGAAGACGATGACGTCGTCCGGGCCGATCGAGCCGTCGGGCGTTCCGCCCGACGGGCCGTAGCCGAGGTCGGGCGGGATGATCGCGATGACCTGCGAGCCGACCGTCTGCCCCACGAGCGCGTCGCGGAAGCCCTGGATGACACCGCTCGTCGGGAAGTCGGCGGGCACGCCGCGCTCCCAGCTCGAGTCGAAGATCTCGCCGGTGTTCCAGTTGAGGCCCGTGTACTGCACGGTCACCGTCTGGCCGTCCTCCACGACGGGGCCGTCGCCGAGGATCAGCACGGCGAGGTCGAACTCGGTGAACGGCTCGCCCTCCGGCAGCGTGATGGTCGGCGCGCCGTTCTCGGCGCGCTCGACGGTCGGGAAGCCCTCGGGCGCCTCCTGCGGCTCACCCTCGGCGCGCTCGAGGGGCGGCGGCACGATGCTCACGACGTCGATGACGAAGACGAGCGACTCGCTGCCCGTCAGGCCGAGCTCGGGCACGCCCTGGTCGCCGAAGCCGTCGGCCGGCGGGATGACGCCCGCGAGGCGCGTGCCGGGCGTGGCGCAGTCGAGCAGCAGCGAGAAGCCGACGAGCTGCTGGCTCTCGGTGTCGATCGGGAAGCGCTCGGCGTTCTCGCCCGTGAAGCCCGTGGTCGCGAGCTCGGCGCCCGTCTCGCCGTTGAGCACCGTGTATTCGATGACGACGGTGTCGCCGTTGGTCGCCGCGTCGCCCTCGCCCTGCTCGAGCACGGTGCGCTGCGTGGCCTCCGAGGTGAGCGGCCCCTCGAACTCGATCGAGGGCACGCTGCCGAAGGCGCCGTCGACGCTCACGGCATCGGATGCCGCGCCCGAGGGGGCGCAGTCGCCGTCGGCGGGCGCGGTGCCGCCGGGAGCGCACGCGGCGAGCGAGACGAGGAGGGCGGCGCTGAGGCCGGAGGAGAGCAGAGCGGAACGGCGGCGCACGGGAGGATCCTCACGATGGAACGGGCACGAAGTCCCCATCCTCGCACGCCCTGTCTTGGACTCGGCTCTACGTCGCGGCACCCGCGCGCAGCGTCGTCGGCTCATGGCGCACGAGGAAGCTGACCGAGTTCGCGATGAAGCACAGTTCGCTCGCCCGATGGTGCAGCGCCTCGGCCCGGTGCGCATCCGCCTCGTCATGATGCTCGGCGAGCGTCACGACGGGCCGCAGCGTCGCCTCGATCAGTCGCCCGCCATCGCCTTCCTGCTGCAGCGTCCCTGTCGCCGAATCGACGTAGCCGACGACGACGATGCCGTTCACGGCGGCGACGTGCAGGTAGCTGAGCATGTGGCACTGCGCGAGGGCCGCGATCACGAGCTCCTCCGGGTTCCAGCGGTCGGCGTCGCCGCGGAAGACGCGATCGCTCGACCCCGCGATCTCGTGCCGCTTGCCCTCGGCGTGGATGCGGTGGTCGCGCCCGTAGGAGCGGTACGTCGCCGTGCCCTCGCCCCGGTCGCCCGTCCACTCGATTCCGACCGCGTAGCGGTGCTGGTCGTGCATGCGGGGGCTCCCATCGCTCCAGGGCCCGGCGCAGAGGCCGGGAGTACACTCATCCCACCATGACAGACACCCTCTCCGCGCCCGCAGCGGCGCCCGCGTCGCCGGCCTCCGCGCCCTCTGCAGCCGCGCCCGTGGCCCAGGAGCGTCGCATCGTCACCGCCATCCCCGGGCCTCGGTCGCAGGCCCTGCACGAGCGCCGGCTCGCGGTCGTCAGCGCGGGTGTCAGCACGACCCTGCCCGTCTACATCGAGCGCGCGCACGACGCGATCGTCGTCGACGTCGACGGCAACCAGTTCATCGACCTCGGCGGCGGCATCGGCGTCATGGGCGCTGGCCACACCAACGACGCGGTCGTCGCGGCGGTGCAGGAGCAGGTCGCGCGCGTCACCCACACGCTCTTCGCCGTGACCCGGTACGAGCAGTACGTGCGCGTCGCCGAGCTGCTCGTGCAGCACACGCCGGGCGACCACGCGAAGAAGGTCGTGCTCGTCAACTCGGGTGCCGAAGCCGTCGAGAATGCCGTCAAGATCGCGCGCAAGTACACGGGGCGCACGGGCGTCGCCGTGCTCGATCACGGCTACCACGGCCGCACGAACCTCACGATGGCCATGAACTTCAAGGCCATGCCCTACAACCTGGGCTTCGGCCCCTTCGCGGGCAGCGTCTACCACGCCCCCAACTCCTACCCCTTCCACGACGGGCTCTCGGGCGCCGAGGCCGC
>LNFD01000217.1 GCA_001464255.1 Actinomycetales bacterium Ga0077552
TGCCTCGTCGCCGAGCCCATCCAGGGCGAGGGCGGCTTCATCGTTCCCGCCGAGGGCTACCTGCTCGCCCTGCAGCAGTGGTGCACCGACAACGGCGTCGTCTTCATCGCCGACGAGGTGCAGTCGGGCGCGGGCCGCACGGGCGCCTACTACGCGAGCGAGCACTTCGGCCTCGTGCCCGACCTGATCACGACGGCGAAGGGCATCGCGGGCGGCATGGTGCTCGCGGGCGTCGTCGGCCGCGCCGAGATCATGGATGCCTCGCACACGGGCGGGCTCGGCGGCACCTACGGCGGCAACCCCGTCGCGTGCGCGGCGGCGATCGCCGTCTTC
>LNFD01000218.1 GCA_001464255.1 Actinomycetales bacterium Ga0077552
ACCTCGCCTCGATCAACCTGTCGCAGCACTTCGTCGTCGGGGCCGATGGCCGCGGCGCGCTCGACTGGGCGAAGATCGATGAGAGCGCGCGCCTCGCCGTGCGCCAGCTCGACAACCTCATCGACATCACCGTGTCGAGCGTCGACGAGGCCGACCACGCCAACCAGAACAACCGGGCCATCGGCCTGGGCGTCATGGGCTTCACCGACGTCGTCGAGCGCCTCGGCTTCTCGTACGACTCGGAGGAGGCGTTCGACCTCATCGACGAGATCATGGAGCACGTCTCGTACGCGGCCATCGACGAGTCGGCCGACCTGGCGCAGGAGCGCGGCTCGTACGCGAACTTCGCCGGCAGCCGCTGGTCGCAGGGCCTCGTGCCGCTCGACACGATCGACCTCACCGAGGCCGACCGCGGCATCGAGGTGCAGGTCAACCGCACGACGCGCCTCGACTGGGACGCCCTGCGCACCAAGGTCAAGGGCGGCATGCGCAACGCGACGCTCATGGCCATCGCGCCCACGGCATCCATCGGTCTCGTCGCCGGCACCACGCCGGGCCTCGACCCGCAGTTCTCGCAGATCTTCAGCCGCTCGACGAGCTCGGGCAAGTTCCTCGAGGTCAACCGCAACCTCGTGGCCGCGCTGCAGTCGCACGGGCTGTGGGAGCGCGTGCGGGAGGACATCCTGCGCAGCCAGGGCGACATCCAGGGCATCTCGGCGATCCCCGACGACATCAAGGCGGCCTACAAGACGAGCTTCCAGCTCTCGCCCTACGCCTTCCTCGAGGTCGCGGCCCGCGCCCAGAAGTGGATCGACCAGGCCATCAGCCGCAACATGTACCTCGAGACGCGCGACGTCGACGAGATGATCGACATCTACAGCGCCGCGTGGAAGAAGGGCGTCAAGACGACCTACTACCTGCACATGAAGCCGCGCCACACCGCCGAGCAGTCGACGGTCAAGGTCAACAAGGCCGAGGCCATCAACGCCGGCTCGAGCAGCGCCCCGAAGAAGGGCTTCGGCTCGGCCGTCGCGGCCGCTCCGGCGGAGACCGCGAGCGTAGCACCAGTGCGCAAGGGCTTCGGCTTCGGCGGCGCCGCACAGGCGGGGGAGTGAGACTGATGACTCCGACCGGCATCCAGACCAGCACCATGACCAGCACCAGCGTTATGAACACCGCTCCGTTCACCTACGAGGTTCCGATCGACCCGATGGACGAGCTGCACTGCGAGAGCTGCCAGTAGGCGGCGCTCGCCATCCACCCCACCTTCCTCTATCCCGCACCACCCACCAGAAAGACGCGAAATCATCATGGGAATCCTCGGAACCGGAATCCAGGAGGGCCTGCTGCTCAAGCCGGTCACCTACAAGTGGGCCATGGACCTCTACGACCAGGCGGTTGCCAACACCTGGTTCCCCAACGAGATCCAGCTCGGTGAAGACATCGCCGACTTCAAGAAGATGAGCGACGAAGAGCGTCACGCCATCACGTTCCTCATGTCGTACTTCAACCCGAACGAGCTGCTCGTCAACAAGGCGCTCGCGTTCGGCGTCTACCCCTACGTCAAGGCTCCCGAGGCGCACCTCTACCTCGCGAAGCAGATGTGGGAAGAGGCGAACCACTGCATGAGCTTCGAGTACGTGCTCGAGACCTTCCCGATCGACCGCGCTGCGGCCTACGACAGCCACATCGACGTGCCGTCGATGGCGCGCAAAGAGGAGTTCGAGGTCACGTTCATCCGCCGCATGACGGAGGACACGCTCGACATCACGACGACCGAGGGCAAGCAGGACTTCATCCGCAACCTTGTTGCCTACAACGTGATCCTCGAGGGCATCTGGTTCTACTCGGGCTTCATGGTCGCCCTGTCGTTCCGTCAGCGCAACCTGCTGCGCAACTTCGGCTCGCTGGTCGACTGGATCGTGCGCGACGAGAGCCTGCACCTCAAGTTCGGCATCAACCTCATCCTCACGGTGCTGGAGGAGAACCCCGACCTGCAGACGCCGGAGTTCGCCGCCGAGATCCGTCAGATGATCCTCGACGCCGTCGAGATGGAGGAGCAGTACAACCACGACCTCCTCCCCAACGGCATCCTGGGCCTCAACGCCAACTACATCAACCAGTACGTCAAGTACCTGGCCGACCGTCGTCTGGAGGAGCTCGGCTTCGAGGCCGAGTACAACGTGTCGAACCCGGCGAAGTGGATGGCGACGGCGAACGACACCCTGCAGCTCGTCAACTTCTTCGAGTCGACGAACACCTCGTACGAGGTCAACGCCAAGACCTCGGCCTAGCCCCGGCGCTCGCGCCCTTTCCCACCCCCCAGTCCGCGGCCCGTGCCTCACGCAGATCTGCTCTTCCTCGGAGGAGTCGTCTACGCGGGGCCGGGCCGCGGTGCTGTTCCGTCGGCCGTGCAGGTCGCGGTCGTCGACGGCCGCATCGCGGCGGTGGACGCCGACCTGAGCGTGTGGCGCGGCCCTGCCACCGAGGTGGTCGATCTGGCGGGCGGGATGCTGCACGCGGGTTTCGTCGACGCGCACATCCACCCCATCCAGGGCGGCCTCGAGCGGCTCGGCTGCGATCTCAGCGAGGGCTCGTCGGCCGAGGACTACGCGCGGCTCATCGCGGACTTTGCGCAGCTGAACCCGCCCCGAGGCTGCGACGCCTCGCGCGCCTGGATCACCGGCGGCGGCTGGGCGATGAGCGCCTTCGCCGGCGGCACGCCGAGTGCTGCCGAGCTCGACGCGATCGAGCCCATCCGACCGGTCTTCCTCTACAACCGCGACCACCACGGCGCCTGGGCCAACTCGGCCGCACTCGCGCTCGCGGGTATCGCCGCCGACACGCCGGACCCGGCCGACGGTCGCATCGAGCGGTTGCCCGACGGCAGCCCGCAGGGCACGCTGCACGAGGGCGCCGCCGGGCTCGTCGCCGCGGTCGCCCCGGCCGCGACGCCCGACGACGAGTACGCCGCCCTGCTCGAGGCGCAGCGCTACGCGCACTCGTTCGGCATCACGGCGTGGCAGGACGCGATCGTCGGCGACTACTTCGGTGCTTCGGACACCGCGTTGGTGTACCGCCGCGCCCTCGCCGCGGGGCGCTTGACGGTCGACGTCGTCGGCGCCCTGTGGTGGGATCGCGCTCGCGGAGTCGAGCAGGTGCCCGAGCTCGTCGCACGCCGCGAGGCGCACTCGGCCGAACTGGGGCCCGCCTCCCGCTTCAGGCTCAGTGCCGTGAAGATCATGGCCGACGGGGTCGTCGAGAACGGCACGGCGGCGATGCTCGAGCCGTACCTCGGGGCGGCGGGCGAGAGCGAGCATCCGACCGGCATTGCGTTCGTCGGCGGGCAGGCGCTCGTCGACGCGATCATGGCGCTCGACGCCGCCGGCTTCAGCGCCCACGTGCACGTGATCGGCGACCGCGCGGTGCGCGACGCGCTCGACGCGTTCGCGGCGGCCGCGTCCGCGAACGACTGGGCGACTCGGGCGCCGACGGATGCCCGCCGCCACCACCTCGCCCACCTGCAGTTCGTGCACCCCGACGACGTGGCGCGCTTCGCCGAGCTCGGCGTCACCGCCAACATGCAGGCGCTCTGGGCCTGCAACGAGCCCCAGATGCGCGAGCTCACGGTGCCGCTCGTCGGCGCCGAGCGCGCGGCGACGCAGTACCCCTTCGCGAGCATCCTGCGGGCCTCGGCCCCTTCGCGTCTCGACCAAATGACGGAGAATCTCGGGGTCGAGGTCGAGTTCACGGCGCGAGGGAGGCAGGACTCCGTCATTCGGCAGGACGGTCGCCCGGTCGGGGTGGATGCTCGCCCGCGCCTGTGCGCCGGCAGCGACTGGCCCGTCTCGACTCCCGACCCCTGGCAGGCCATCCACGTCGCGGTGAACCGCACGCTGCCCGCCGACGACCCCGAGCACGACCCCGAGACCCTGCTCGCGCACGAGGCGCTGACTCTCGCCGAGGCCCTCGACGCCTACACCGCGGGCTCAGCGTTCATCAACGGGCGAGGGCCGGGCGACGCCGAGGTCACGGGCATCATCGAGGTTGGCGCGGTCGCCGACCTGGCCGCGACGGACCGCGACCCGTTCGCGGGGACCGTGGCGAGCATCCACGCGACGCGAAACGTCGGCACCTGGGTTGCCGGGCGTCGCGTGTTCGGCTGACCTTACGCACTCACGGTCCCCCTCCACCGACAAGTGCTACCGTGTAGCACATGGAGCGGATCGGGGTGCGCGAGCTGCGGCAGAACGCGAGCACGTACCTTGACCGCGTGAAGCAAGGCGAGTCGATCGAGGTGACTGAGCGCGGGGTGCCGGTGGCGATCATCGGGCCCGTGCCGATGGTGAAGAAGTCACGAGTGCAAGAACTGATTGACGAAAGGCGCATGACGCCGGGGCGCGGGGGCTCCGCCGCGTGGCTCGCCGCGAATCCTCCCACCCCGATCAACCCGGAGTACGGCGGGCCGTCGATCGCTGACCTTCTCGATGAACAACGCGAAGAGCGGCTCTAGGTGCTGTATCTCGATACGTCTGCCGCGGTGAAGCTTCTGATCGACGAGAAGGAGTCGTTCGCACTTCGGGCGTACCTGAGTGACCACGACTGGGCTTCCAGCGCACTGGTGCGGACCGAGCTGGTGCGGGCACTCCTTCGCGTCGACCCCTCCGTCGTGCCACGGGCGCTCGACCTGCTCGCGCAGGGCAACCTGCTGGTCATCGACACCCCGGTGCTCGACACGGCAGCGCGGCTCTCGCCGCCGTCACTGCGCAGTCTCGACGCCATTCACCTCGCCAGCGCACTGGAGCTGCGCGACGAGTTGACCGCGTTTGTTGCCTACGACGACCGCCTGCTGGCCGCGGCGTCGGCGCTCGGGATGCCGGTCGCATCTCCAGTCCGCTGATCAGAGTGCTGAAAGCGGCAGCGTTGAACGCGGTAGGCGGCGACTTTCCCTGACGCGGTCGCCGTATCGTGACATTTGATCATGAAGGCCACTTTGCGCAGGTACGATATGGCTTCGCTCACCGTTGCAGTCGCCGTCATTGTCGGTGTCGGCGGGTGCACTGGAGCCGAACCTGGCCCGCCGCCCCCTCCGCAGCTGTCTGAGCAGGAAGTGGATGCGGCGTACGCCGAGTTTCTCGACCAATCGTGGCAGCGAGTTGAATCGGCGTTTCCCGACGCTGAGCGCCCCGACGTTGACCTTGTGCGGTTCATCGATCAATCGGAATGGGCCGAGGTGATCGTCGCGTGTTTGGTCGAGCAAGGGGTCGACGCAAAGGTCAGCAACGACGGCCAAGGCGGATACGAGAGTCAAGGCGTGGTGGGCCAGGAGCTCTCCATGGCCATCGCTGCCTACGTCTGCGACGCCAAGTACCCGGTCGACCCGTCCTTGACGCAACCCCTGACCGACGCAGAGTTGGACTACGTCTACGACTACTTCGTCAACGTCCTCAATCCGTGCCTAGAGCGGGAGGGCATCGAGGTGACCGAGCCCCCTTCTCGCCAAGCCTTCAAGGATTCGTTGTTGACGGTCGACTCGTGGACGCCCTACTTGGCCGTGTTGGAGAACCCTGGTCAGGATGAGTGGACTCGACTGAATCGAGTGTGTCCTCAAGCCGCGCCAGGTCTGCGCGGGTCGTAGCCCATGACTTGATCGTGATAGAGGGTCGGGTGATGCCCCGCTTCTGAAGGCCTCTGTGGGCACTGGTCCACAAGTTCATAGAACTCTTCGTTCAACGGGCTCTCTATAGCCAACTCGGTGCAGGGGGGCAACCTCTCTCTGCTGGGTAGTCCTGCGCGCAGACCGCGAGTGACGATGGTTCGCCGATCCGGAGTTCCGCATCTTCGGGACAGCGAATCAACTCGACCGTGTACTACAAGTGGCGCAACTTAAGCTGACTCTGCGTGGGAGGGCCTAGTAGCCCGGGTCGATGGCGTACTGCGCGCGGATCGGGAAACTCTCTATAGCCTGGAGTTTGAGCGGCCACTGTCACTCGACAGGTTGCGGAGCAGACCGATTAGAACGAGTGTCGAAGCGATAGTTCACCAGGGAAGTGAACCGTTGGTTCCCTCGTATAGTTGGCCCGAGTGGCCAGCCACTGGGAGAGGCAACGGGCGGACGAACATATCCGGCTCTTCGTCATGAAGCGGGGGTGAGGGTCGCGGGCGTGGCGGTCGG
>LNFD01000219.1 GCA_001464255.1 Actinomycetales bacterium Ga0077552
CCTTGTCGGCGCCCGCGAGGACGAGCCAGATGCGCTCGGAGCGGTTGATGAGCGGCAGCGTCAGCGTCAGCCGTTGCGGCGGCGGCTTGGGGGAGTCGTGCACGGCGATGACGCCGGCCTCGCCGACGCGCGGCCCGTCGCGCTCGGGGAAGAGCGAGGCGATGTGGCCGTCGGGCCCGACGCCGAGGAACGTGATCGCGAAGGTCGGGAAGACTCCGCCGCCCGCCTCCAGGAGCTCGTCGCGGTACCGCGCGGCCGCCGCCTCGAGGTCGATGCCCTCGTCGGAGGCGGGGAAGGCGTGGATGTTCTCCGCCGGGATCGCGACGTGGTCGAGCAAGGCCTCGCGCGCTTGCTGCGCGTTGCGGTCGGCGTGACCGGCCGGCACCCAGCGCTCATCCCCCCACCAGGCGTGCACGCGGCTCCAGTCGATCTGATCGCGGCCGGGGTGGGCCGCGATCGCCGCGAGCACCTCGATGCCGACGCTGCCGCCGGTGAGCACGATGTGCACCTCCGACCGCTCATCGAGCAGGTCGATCATCTTCGTGAGGAAGCGGGCGGCGACCGATCCGGCCAGGGCGGCCCGGTCGGCGTGCACGAGCACGCGGCGTTCGGTGGTCACGGTGGAGCCTCTCTGGAGCGGCGGGGGCGCGGGATGCGCCGTCGTCAGGCGACGGTCGAGGCGCCGAACCCGCTCGCGAGCACGGCACCGAACTCGTCGTCGGGATCGAGCCTACGCAGTTCCTCGGCGAGGCACTCGCGCAGACCACGTCGCGGCAGCGAGAGCTCGTGCGTGGGCTGACCCGGCTGGTGCAGCTCGACGACTCCCGTGCGCGTGCGCTCGAGGCGGATCTCGCCGCCTGCGCGGTGCAGGACGACGCGGTGGATGCCCGACGAGGGGTTGCCGTCGGCGACATCGACCTCGACCGGAACCTGCAGGCGCAGGCCGAGCCACGCCGCGAGGAGGGCGGTCGAGGGGCTGTCGGGGGCCCCGGAGACCTGAACGCGGGTGATCGGCTCGTAGGGCGGCTGGTCGAGGGCGGCGGCGAGCTGCGCCCGCCAGAGCGTCAGCCGCGTCCATGCGAAGTCGGTGTCGCCCGGGCGGTAGCCCGCCGCGATGCGGGCGAGCGTGCCCTGGGGCTCTGCAGTCGATGCCGAGTCGGTGATGCGGCGCTGGGCCAGGCGGCCGAGCGGGGTCTCGCAGACGGCATCCGGGCACTCTCCCGGCCACCACGAGACCACCGGCGCGTCGGGCAGCAGCAGCCCCGTCACGAGCCCGCGCAGATCGGTCGCGGTGTCGCCGTGCGCGCGCAGCACGATGACCTCGCTCGCCCCCGCGTCGCCCCCGACACGGATCTCGGCGTCGAGACGTGCGGTCGCGGCGGCGGGGTCGGTCGACACGACGATGATGCGCATCGGATGCTCGCGCGACGCCTCGTTGGCTGCCGCGATGACATCCTCCTCATCGCCGATGACGCTCGCGATGATGAGGGTGAGCACGCGGCCGAGGGCGACGGCACCGGCCTCGTCGCGGATGCGCACGAGGGTCTTCGACACCTGGCTCGCCGTCGTGTCGGGCAGGTCGATGATCACGGGCGCCTCCACACTCGTCCGTCGCGGGCCAGCAGGTCGTCCGCGGACTGCGGACCCCACGTGCCGGGCGCGTACTGCTCGGGCGCGCCCTGCGTGGCCCAGAACTCCTCGATCGGGTCGAGGATCTTCCAGCTGAGCTCGACCTCCTCGTGCCGGGGGAACAGCGGCGGGTCGCCGAGCAGCACGTCGAGGATGAGGCGCTCATAGGCCTCGGGGCTCGCCTCGGTGAAGGCGTGCCCGTAGCCGAAGTCCATCGTGACGTCGCGTACCTGCATGCCGGCGCCGGGCACTTTCGAGCCGAAGCGGATCGTGACCCCCTCGTCGGGCTGCACGCGGATTACGAGGGCGTTCTGCCCGAGGGCCGAGGTCTGCGCCTCGGCGAAGAGGTACTGCGGCGCGCGCTTGAACACGACGGCGATCTCGGTGACCCGCCTCCCGAGCCGCTTGCCGGCGCGCAGGTAGAACGGCACGCCCGCCCAGCGCCGGGTGTTGATGTCGAGGCGCATGGCCGCGTAGGTCTCGGTGACCGAGTCCGGATTCATGCCGTCCTCGTCGAGGAAACCGGGCACCCACTCGCCGCCCTGCCAGCCGCTCGAGTACTGCCCGCGCGCGGTGCCCGTCGACAGGTCCTTCGGCAGGCGCACGGCCGAGAGCACCTTCTCCTTCTCGGCCCGCAGATCGGCCGCGTCGAACGACACGGGCTCCTCCATCGCCGTGAGGGCGAGCAGCTGCAGGAGGTGGTTCTGGATGACGTCGCGCGCGGCGCCGATGCCGTCGTAGTAGCCCGCCCGTCCGCCGACGCCGATGTCCTCCGCCATGGTGATCTGCACGTGGTCCACGTAGTTGGCGTTCCAGATCGGTTCGTACATCATGTTGGCGAAGCGCAGCGCCAGGATGTTCTGCACGGTCTCTTTGCCGAGGTAGTGGTCGATGCGGAACACCGAGTCGGGCGGGAAGACCGACTCGACGACGTCGTTGAGCTCGCGCGCCGTCGTGAGGTCGCTGCCGAAGGGCTTCTCGATCACGACGCGGCGCCACTCGCCCGCCTGGGCCTCGGCCAGGCCGCTGCGGCGCAGCTGCTCGGTCACGAGCGGGAACGACTTCGGCGGGATCGACAGGTAGAAGGCGTGATTGCCCATCGTGCCGCGCTCGCGGTCGAGCTCGGCGAGCGTCTCCGAGAGCCGCTCGAAGGCGCCGTCGTCGTCGAAATCGCCGGAGACGAAGCGGATGCCCGCGGCGAGCTGCCGCCACACCTCCTCGTGGAAGGGGGTGCGCGCATACTGCTTGACCGCGTCGTGCACGACCTGCTCGAAGTCCTGGGTCTCCCAGTCGCGACGGGCGAAGCCCACGAGCGCGAAGCCCGGCGGCAGCAGCCCACGATTGGCGAGGTCGTAGACGGCGGGCATGAGCTTCTTGCGCGAGAGGTCGCCCGTGACCCCGAAGATGATGAGTCCGCTCGGGCCCGCGATGCGGTTGAGCCGACGATCGTCGGGGGAGCGCAGCGGGTTGCTGTCGCGGGCGATGGCGACCGGGGCCATGGTTCTCCTCGTGGTGGCGGTGCGGGTCAGGAGAGCGCGGCGATGATCGCGGCGATGCCGTCGGCGTCGCGCACGCGCAGGGTCACGACGGGCATGCCCTTCTCGCCGAGCACGGCGGCGTCGCCCGCTGCCTGCGCGGCGATGAGCTGCCCGTAGGTGAACGGCCGCTCGGGGATGCTCAGGTCGTCACCGAGCGTGCCGGTCACCTGCAGGAACACCCCCGTCGCCGGACCGCCCTTGTGGTACTGGCCCGTCGAGTGCAGGAAGCGCGGGCCCCACCCGAACGTCACGGGTCGACCCGTGCGCTCGGCCACGAGGTGGCGCACGACCTCGAGCTCGGGGTGGGCGAGCCGGTCGAGGTAGGCCTGCACGGCGACGTAGCCGCCCTCCGGCATGGCCGCCTCGAGCGCTCGCACCGCGTCGCCGACGGTGGATGCTCCGCCGACGATCGCTGCCGGCCCGACAACCTCGACGCCGCCGTCGACGAACTGTGCGGCGAGGGGCTCGGGGCGCGCATCGAGTAGCCCGCGCGCGGCGACCTTGGCCGACTCGACGTCGGGCTGGTCGAAGGGGTTGATGCCGAGCAGCATGCCCGCGACGGCTGTGGCGTACTGCCAGGTGAGCAGGTGGGCTCCGAGCGAGCCCGAGAGCTCGATCTCGCCGTCGGCGACCTCGCGCGTCGCGCGCGCGTCGGCGACGAGGCGCACGACCTGGACGTCGGCGGCCCCGCTCGAGAGCTCGGGAGCATCGATGCCGACGACGACGGGCAGGATGCCACGGCCGTCCTTGCCCGTCGACTCGGCGATGAGCTGCTCGATCCAGTCGCCGAGGCCCACGATGTGGGTGCCATCGGCCACGATGACGAGCTTGTCGCGCAGCGGCGCGGTGCCGGCGATCGCGGCGCCGAGCTGCAGCCCCGGGTTCGAGGCGCTGTCGACGGCGAGGGGCAGGCTCGCGGCCTCCGCCTCGTCGAGCAGGGCATCCAGGTCGACGCCCGCGAGGCCCGAGGGAACCAGGCCGAAGGCGGTGAGGGCCGAGTAGCGGCCGCCGACCGTCGGGTCGGCCGTGAACACGCGGTAGCCCGCGGCGAGCGAGGCCTGCTCGAGCGGCGAGCCCGGGTCGGTCACGATGATGATGCGCTCGGCCGGGTCGATGCCGGCAGCGCGGAACGCCGCCTCGAAGCTGCGCTTCTGACTGTCGGTCTCGATGGTCGAGCCCGACTTCGACGACACGACGACCGCGGTGTGGCCGAGGTGCTCACCGAGCGCCGAGGCGACCTGACCGGGGTCGGTCGAGTCGAGCACGACGAGCGGAGCCCCTGTCGTGCGCGTGATGACCTCGGGCGCGAGCGATGAGCCGCCCATGCCGCACAGGACGATGCGCGAGATGCCGCGCTCGGTGAGCTGGTCGCGGAGCGCGACGATCTCCGCGACCAGGGGGCGCGAGACGGATACCGCTTGGGTCCAGCCCAGGCGGATGCTCGCCTCGGCCTCAGCCGCCGCGCCCCAGAGGGTGCTGTCACCCGCCGTGATGCGGCTCGCGACGAGCTGCTCGACTAGAGCGGGCACGTGGGTGTCGATCGCGCGCTGCGCGTCGCCGCGCGTGGCGACGGTCAGGGTCATCGGGCGGCCTCGAGCGCCGCGCTCACGGTATCGAGCAGCTCGTTCCAGCTGACGATGAACTTCTCCACGCCCTCCTTCTCGAGCAGAGCGGTGACCTCGTCGTACGAGATACCGAGGGCATCGAGGGCGGCGAGCACGGCGCGCGCCTCGTCGTAGCTGCCCGTGACGGCGTCACCCGTAATGACGCCGTGGTCGAAGGTGGCCTGCAGCGTCTTCTCGGGCATCGTGTTGACCGTGCGGCCGACGGCGAGCTCGGTCACGTACAGGGTGTCGGGCAGGCTCGGGTCTTTCACCCCGGTCGAGGCCCAGAGGGGCCGCTGAGCGTTGGCGCCGGCCGCCAGGAGGGCCTGCGCCCGGTCGGTCGCGAAGGCCTGCTCGAAGACCTCGTAGGCGAGGCGGGCGTTGGCGATGCCTGCCTTGCTCTTGAGCGCGAGCGCCTCGGGCGTGCCGATCTCGACGAGCCGCTTGTCGATCTCGGTGTCGACGCGCGAGACGAAGAACGAGGCGACAGAGTGGATGGTCGAGAGGTCGATGCCGGCGGCGTGCGCCTTCTCGAGCCCCGCGAGGTACGCGTCGATGACCGCGCGGTGGCGCTCGAGGCTGAAGATGAGCGTGACGTTGACGCTGATGCCCGCGGCGATCGTCTCGGTGATGGCCTCGAGGCCCTCGAGGGTCGCGGGGATCTTGATCATCGCGTTCGGGCGGCCGATCTTCTTCCAGAGCTGCTGCGCCTGGGCGATCGTGCCGGCCGCGTCGTGGGCGAGCCCGGGCTCGACCTCGATCGACACCCGGCCGTCCTGCCCGCCCGTCGCGCCGTAGACCGAGGCGAAGATGTCGCTCGCGGCGGCCACGTCGTCGGTCGTGATCTCGAAGACGGCCCGCGTGACGTCGGCACCGGAGGCCGCGAGCTCGCGCACCTGCGCGTCGTAGGTCGTGCCCGTCGCGAGCGCCGCCGCGAAGATCGTCGGGTTCGTGGTCACCCCGACGACATCGCGCTCGGTGATGAGGGCGGCGAGGCCCCCCGACGTAATGCGGTCGCGAGACAGGTCGTCGAGCCAGATGCTGACGCCGAGGTCGCTGAGCTGGGCGGTGGGGGTCGAACTCATGGTGTCCTCAATCGTGGGTGGTGGAGGGGTGGCGGACGGAGGGGGCGATCAGTGCGCCGCGATGCTCTCGCGGGCGGCGGCGGCCACGGCCTCGGGCGTGATGCCGAATTCGCGGAAGAGGGTCTGGTAGTCGGCCGAGGCGCCGAAGTGCTCGATCGACACCGTGCGGCCGCGGTCGCCGACGTAGCGGTGCCAGCTGAGCGCGAGACCCGCTTCGACCGAGACGCGGGCGGTGATGGCCGCGGGCAGCACCGACTCGCGGTACTCGGCGCTCTGCTCCTCGAACCACTCGAGGCAGGGCGCCGACACGACACGAGCGTGGATGCCCTGCTCCGCGAGCTGCGCGCGAGCATCCATCGCCACCGCGACCTCGGAGCCCGTCGCGATCAGGATGACGTCGGGGGAGCCGTTCGCGGCCTCGGCGAGCACGTAGGCGCCCTTCGCGACGTGGTGGGCCGCGGCGAGCTCGTCACCTGAGGCCGCGCCGGTGCCGCGCGCGAAGACGGGGATGTTCTGGCGCGTGAGCGCGATGCCCGCGGGGGAGCGGCGCTCGAGCACGGCCTTCCAGGCGTGCGCCGTCTCGTTGGCGTCGGCCGGCCGCACGACGGCGAGGCCGGGGATCGCGCGGAGCGAGGCCAGCTGCTCGATCGGCTGGTGCGTCGGGCCGTCCTCGCCCAGGGCCACCGAGTCGTGGGTCCAGACGTAGGTGACCGGCACGTTCATGAGCGCCGCGAGGCGCACGGCGGGGCGCATGTAGTCGCTGAAGATGAGGAAGGTGCCGCCGAAGACGCGCGTGCGGCCGTGCAGGGCGATGCCGTTGAGGATCGCACCCATAGCGTGCTCGCGAATGCCGAAGTGCAGCACGCGCCCGTAGGGGTTGGCCTGCCACTCGTGCGTCGAGTGCTCGGCGGGGGCGAAGGAGCCGCCGCCGGCGATCGTCGTGAGGTTCGACTCGGCGAGGTCGGCCGAGCCGCCCCAGAACTCGGGCAGCACGCCTGCGATCGCGTTGATGACCTTGCCGCTCGCGGCGCGCGTCGAGACGCTCGTGCCGCCCTCGAAGACGGGTAGCGCCGCGTCGAGGCCAGCGGGCAGCTCGCCCGCCTGCATCCGCTCGAGCAGCGCGGCGCGCTCGGGGTGCGCCGCCGCCCAGGCGTCGAACCGCGACTGCCAGGCCGCGCGGCGCTCGCGCCCGCGGTCGACCGCCTTCCGGGTGTGCGCGATGACCTCGTCGGCGATGGCGAAGTGCTCGTCGGGGTCGAAGCCCATGACGCGCTTGGTCGCCGCGAGCTCGTCGCCCCCGAGGGCCGAGCCGTGGATCTTGCCGGTGTTCTGCTTCGTGGGCGCGGGCCAGCCGATGATCGTCTTGACGATCACGAGGCTCGGGCGCGCGGTCTCGGCCTTCGCGGCCTCGATCGCGGCGTGCAGGGCGGGCACATCCTCGGTGTACGAGCCCGAGGCCTTCCAATCGACGATCTGCACGTGCCAGCCGTAGGCCGCGTAGCGCGCCGCGACGTCTTCCGTGAAGGCGATGTCGGTGTCGTCCTCGATCGAGATCTGGTTGGAGTCGTAGATGGCGATGAGGTTGCCGAGCTGCTGGTGGCCCGCGAGCGACCCCGCCTCGCTCGTCACGCCCTCCTGGATGTCGCCGTCGCCGGCGATGACGTAGATGTGGTGGTCGAAGACGCTCTCGCCGGCAGGGGTCTCGGGGTCGAGCAGGCCGCGCTCGAAGCGGGCGGCGTAGGCGAAGCCCACCGCCGAGGCGAGGCCCTGACCGAGCGGGCCAGTGGTGATCTCGACGCCGTCGGTGTGGCCGTACTCGGGGTGGCCGGGGGTCTTGGAGCCCCACGTGCGCAGCGCCTTGAGGTCGTCGAGCTCGAGGCCGTAGCCGCCGAGGTAGAGCTGCACGTACTGCGTGAGCGAGCTGTGGCCCGCCGAGAGGATGAAGCGGTCGCGACCGAGCCAGTGGGGATCGCTCGGATCGTGCTGCATGACCTTCTGGTGCAGCAGGTACGCGACGGGGGCGAGCGACATGGCCGTCCCCGGGTGGCCGTTGCCGACCTTCTCGACGGCATCCGCGGCGAGCAGCCGGGCGGTGTCGACGGCGCGGCGGTCCAGGTCATCCCAGGTCAGGTCGGTCATGGCGTCGGTACTGCCCTTTCTTCAGACGGATGCGGGCCTCGCCCGGTCCTGCACGAACGTCTGCGCGCAGGGCGTCGTCGGCCCTCGCCAGTATAGAGAGGGTCGTATGCCGCGGCGGGTGCGGGCGACCTCCGCTCCCAAGAACGCTCCCGTAGACTGGCGGTATTCCCGCGCCACGAATGAAGGAGCCATGGATACTGCTCTCGATCACGCCGTCTCGACGCGACCGCGCAGCATCCGACGCACCCTCTCCGCCTACGTCGCGCTGACGAAGCCGCGCGTCATCGAGCTGCTGCTCGTGACGACCGCGCCCGTCATGATCCTCGCCGCCGACGGCCTGCCGAGCATCTGGCTCGTGCTCGCGACGCTCGTCGGCGGGGCGCTCTCGGCCGGCTCCGCGGGTGCCTTCAACATGTACATCGACCGCGACATCGACCGGCTCATGGGACGCACCCAGAACCGCCCGCTCGTCACCGGCGAGGTCTCCGACCGCGCGGCGCTCATCTTCGCCTACACGATCGGCATCGTGTCGATCGTGTGGCTCGGCCTCACCACCAACTGGCTCGCCGCGTCGCTCTCGCTCGCCGCGATCCTGTTCTACGTCGTCATCTACACGCTCGTGCTCAAGCGCCGCACCGAGCAGAACATCATCTGGGGCGGCATCGCGGGCTGCTTCCCCGTGCTCATCGGCTGGACGGCCGTGACGGGCTCGCTCGACTGGCCGCCGCTCATCCTGTTCCTGGTGGTCTTCCTCTGGACCCCGCCGCACTACTGGCCGCTGTCGATGAAGTACCGCGAGGACTACGCGGCGGCCGACGTGCCGATGCTCGCCGTCATGCGCGATCGTGCCACGGTCGGGGTGCAGGTCGTGCTCTACGCCTGGGCGACCGTCGCGGCCTCGCTCCTGCTCATCCCGATCGCCCCGATGGGCGCTCTCTACACGGCCGTCGCCCTGATCTCCGGCGGCTGGTTCATCGTCGAGAGCCATCGGCTCTACGGGCGGGCCGTACGGGGGCTCGAAGCCTCGCCCATGCGGGTGTTCCACGCGAGCATCACGTATTTGACGCTGCTCTTCGTGGCCGTCGGCATCGACCCGCTGCTGCCCTTCTAGCGCGCGACCCCCGCGAGCTCGACCGGCTGCGCCGCGACGGGGTGCTCGCTCTCGCTGCGCCGCAGCGCGAGCAGCGAGAGCGTGACGAGGGCGACGAGCACGCACGCAAGCACCATGTGGATACCGACGAGGATCTCGGGCAGGCCGAGGCGCGCCTGCGCGATCCCGACCGCGATCTGCACGATCTCGACGGCGATAAGGCCCGTCACGGCGCGCCGCAACGGCGCGCGGCCGAGTCGGATCGCGACGACGAGCAGCAGCACGCTCAGCCCGAACGTGATGTAGGCGGGCCACGAGTGCACGTGCTGCAGCAGCTCGCTGTCGAGCCCGTTGCGGGCGGCCCCGCCGTCTCCCGCGTGCGGGCCCGAGCCCGTCACGACGATGCCGACGAGCACGGTGATCCACGCGCCCACCGCGGTCGCGAGCGCAAGAGCCCGCACCGCGGGCGGCACGGCGAGCTCGCCTGTCGTGCGCCCGCGGTAGACGCGGTGCACGAAGACCACGGCGAGCGCGACGAGTACGGCCGACACGACGAAGTGGAAGCCGACGACCCAGGGGTTGAGCTCGGTGAGCACGGTGATGCCGCCGATGACGGCCTGGGCCGGGATGCCGAGGCCCAGCGCGACCGTGAGACGCAGAAGCTCGGGGCGCTCGCGGCGCATCCGGAGCACCGAGAGGAAAGCGAGGATCGCGATGATGACGAGGACGAAGGTGAGCAGCCGGTTGCCGAACTCGACGATGCCGTGGATACCCATCTCGGGTGTCGCGATGAACGAGTCCTCCGTGCACCGCGGCCAGGTGGGGCACCCGAGCCCCGAACCCGTGAGCCGCACCGCTCCACCCGTGCCGACGATGAGGGTCTGACTGACGAGCGACGCCCAGGCGATGACCCGCACCCGGCGGTCGGTGGTCGAGACGGGCAGCCACTGCCACAGCCGATTCACGGTCTGCTTCCTCCTCTTTCAGGCTGCGCACGGTAGAATCAGGGCAGCTCATCGTCAGTGTCGACCGCGAGCCGCGCATCACGCAGCCGCTGGGCGGCTCGGGCTCACGACATCTCGTTCGGCCTCAGTGTATTCACGCTCGTTGAGCGTCTGCCGAAGGTCGCCGCGCTGCAGGATGTCCACGGAATGTCACCGTCCCGATCACGGTTGGGTTCGGAAGAGAGAAGAGGAAACGCATGTCTGACGTGCTCATCGACCGACCCGAGCTCGAGGGGCTCGGCCAGTACGAGTTCGGCTGGAGCGACTCCGACGCCGCCGGGGCTTCGGCCCGCCGCGGCATCGACGACAGCGTCGTGCGCAACATCTCGACCCTCAAGGACGAACCGCAGTGGATGCTCGACCTGCGTCTGAAGGGCCTCAAGCTCTTCGGCCAGAAGCCCATGCCGCTCTGGGGCGCCGACCTGTCGGGCATCGACTTCGACAACATCAAGTACTTCGTGCGCTCCACCGAGAAGCAGGCCACCACGTGGGAGGAGCTGCCGGAGGAGATCAAGAACACCTACGAGAAGCTCGGCATCCCCGAGGCCGAGCGCCAGCGGCTCGTCGCGGGTGTCGCCGCGCAGTACGAGTCGGAGGTCGTCTACCACCAGATCCGCGAGGACCTCGAGGCCCAGGGCGTCATCTTCATGGACACCGACACGGCCCTGCGCGAGCACCCCGAGTTCTTCACCGAGTACTTCGGCACGGTCATCCCCGCGGGCGACAACAAGTTCGCCGCGCTCAACACGGCCGTCTGGTCGGGCGGCTCGTTCGTCTACGTGCCGCCGGGCGTGCACGTCGAGATCCCGCTGCAGGCCTACTTCCGCATCAATACCGAGAACATGGGCCAGTT
>LNFD01000220.1 GCA_001464255.1 Actinomycetales bacterium Ga0077552
TTACCCCGCGAATGCGTTCGCGGTCTCGGTGATCGATGTTCTTGAGGGCTCGAACCGCCGCAGGCCGCAGCTCGATGCGATAGCTCACGCCCAGCCCAGGTCGGCCTTGACTTGGGCCCAAGGGATGTTCGGCCCCTCTTCTTCCATCGCCTCGTCGAACGCCGCCGCGTCGTCGGCCTCTTCAAGCGCGTCGAGCATGCGCTCGTACTGCTCAGGGCTGATCACCACCGCGGCGCGCTGCCCGCGGCGCTCGATGAACACGGCCTCCGTCTGCGAGCGGTCGATGACCTCGGAGAACCGCTTGCGGGCCTCCGCGACGCTGAGAGGGTTCATGCGCTTATTGTACATCGAAGGAGATTAGGTGTACATCTTCGCCTGTGCAGGCACCACCGCCAGGGATGCAACGAGCGGTGGGACTGCCAGCACTGTGCCTCGACTTATCGTGGGAGTGTCA
>LNFD01000221.1 GCA_001464255.1 Actinomycetales bacterium Ga0077552
CGAACAAGAGTTGGACGTTCGCTTGGCGAGCGCCAAGCGAGGCGATCTGTCGGCACCGGACGCGTTCTTCGACGCCATGCTCTCGGAGGCTGCGGAGGGACGACTGTCGCCTCGCACACCACGGAAGGCCGTCGTCGTCGCGATCGTCAGCGCTCTCGTGGTCGGGGGTGCCGCTCTTCCGGCCGCGGCCGAAGGGCTGAGAACCTTTCTGGCCCAAGCTGACTTCTTTCCCGAAAGCGGCACCGAAATCATCCCTCACTCTGAGTGGGTAGACACCTCGGCCCCCGACTTTCGGGAGTATCTGCGAGCCACATTCTGGACCGATGCAACCTTGCCGCCCAGCATGAGTCACGACGACCTGCTCGATCGGATCATCGACACTCACACAGCGAGTCCCGCGCTCACGCAAGAAGTCGGGTTCCGGCGGTTCTACGAGGTTGTAGCCCACTGCGGGTGGATGTCGGAGTGGCGCCAGGCAACCCTTCGCGGCGACGACAATGCGGTCAGAGTCGCTGCGACGCAGCTTCAGGCAGCGACCACCTGGCGCGGACTCGTCACGACCGACGGCGGAGGCATCATGGAGCTGTACCGAGAGGTAGCCGACGCAGTCGTGACGGGAAATACAGCCGCGGTGGCCACCAGTCCTCTCCACCGCGAGTGCCAAATGCTGGGCGTGGAGTCACGGTGACGTCGTCCGTGACGGAAGAGTCGCCCATGGACAACCCCTCTCCGACGATCGATTACGCACACCTCAGCCCACTTCTGCGCGAACTCATGCCGGAGTTGCTTCGATACTTTGGGCGCCGCGTGCCGAGTGCGGAAGACGCTGCCGACTGCCTGAGCGAGACCATGACCGTGTTGTGGCGACGGCGCGCAGCGGTGCCGCTCGAACGCGAGCCAGCCCGGCGGTATACCTACGGTGTTGCCGCGAACGTGCTTCGTGAATCACACCGAGGCCGAGCACGGCAGTTCGCTCTCACCGAGCGCCTGGTCGCCGATTACGACATCACTCGGGACGGTGTCGTCGAAGGGGATACAGACAGCGACCTCGCTCGTGCACTGAGCGCCTTGAGGCAGCTTGACCGTGAGCTCGTGCTCCTCGTCGCGTGGGAAGGGTTCGGGGTAGGCGAAGCCGGAGCGATTCTGGGGCTCAGTGATCAGGCATCGCGTGCACGGTACTCACGAGCGCGCGCACGCCTTCGTCGGTCGCTCGCCAGCCCCGGCGACGACTGATCCGGTTCAGCCCGCCTGTCCACTCCACTCGGCGAACGGGTCCCATCCGCCGCGCTCGTCGAACGGCCGCCCGTCGACGAGCAGCGCGGGCCCGTGACGGTCGGCCGCGACGACCCGGCCGATGATGCGGAAGCCGCCGGGAAGAGCATCCACGGGCGGCGCCACGTCGGGCGGGAAGGTCGCCAGCAACGAGTGGTCCTCTCCCCCGGTGAGCGCGAGCGACGCGGGCGCGGCCGGGTCGAGGCCGTGCGCGAGCGCGACCTCGCGCACCTGCGCGCTCGAGAGGTCGAGGCTGACCCCGCTCGCGCGGGCGATGCGGCGCGCGTCGAGCGCGAGTCCGTCGCTGAGGTCGAGCATCGCGGAGGCTCCGCCGAGGGCGGCGGCCACGCCGTCCGCGATCGGCGGGTGCGGCGTGAGTTGGGCGGCGAGCGGCACGGGATGCTCGGCGCGCAGCCGCGCCGCGGCGGCAGCATCCGGCGCCCCCGTCGGGTCGACACCGTGCTCGAAGAGGATCCGCAGCCCCTCGGCCGCGAGCCCCAGCGAGCCGGAGACCGCGACCCAGTCGCCCGGCCGCGCGCCCGAGCGCGTCACCGGCTCGCGATCGTCGAGGTCGCCGAACGCCGTGACAGCGATCGTCAGCACGCTCGACACGCTCAGGTCTCCGCCCACGACCCCGCAGCCGGGCGCGAGCGCCTCGCACGCGTCGCGCAGCCCCTCGGCGAGCGCCTCGAGCTCGGCGACCGGGGTGTCGGCAGGTGCGGCGAGCGCCACGACGAGCGCCGTCGGGCGCGCACCCATGGCCGCGACGTCGCTGAGGTTCGTCGCCGCGGCCTTGAACCCGAGGTCGTGCATGGTCGACCACGCTGTGCGGAAGTCGGGGCCGTGGATCATCATGTCGGTCGTCACGACGTACCGACCGTCGGGAGCCGCGAGCACGGCGGCGTCGTCGCCCGGGCCCAGCACGGTCGACTCGCTCTCGGGCAGCACCGGGATGATGCGCGCGAGCGCCGCGAGCTCGCCGACCGACCCGAGGGTGTCGTGCGGCGGATGCTCAGCGCTGGTCACGCCCCCACGCGTCGAGGCATGCCCGAATCCCCCACGCCCGACGCGCCCGTGCCCCCGCCCGTCTCACCGTACGGACCGGCCGACGGAACGGTGGACGGCGTCACCGAGCTCTTCGGCGAGGCGGTCACCCCCGCGACGGAGCCCGCTGCTGCGCCCGTGGTGGTAGCCGCGCCCGGCGACACCGAGGCCGTGACGCGGGCCCGCCGCACGCTGAAGCGCCTCGCGATCGCGCTGCCGCTCGCTGGTCTCGTGCTCAGCATCGTCGCGATCGTCGTGCAGGTCGTCACGGGCGGCGCCTTCGGCATCGACCCCGTGAGCGAGATCGCCGGGCTCACCATCACCTTCATCGGGCCCACGCTGCTCGTGCTTGGCCTGCACATGGTCGTCTGGCGGGCCATGGTGCGGCCGCTCTCGCGCATGACGCCCGGCAGCCGCACGGGCATGATCATCGGCGTCGGCGGCGTGCTCTCGTTCGTCAGCGTGATCCTCGTCGTGATCCTCGTCTTCGCGGGCTTCATGATCGTCTCCCTCCTGTTCACGGTGACCGACCAGGCAATGTAGTCGAGGGGCTCGAAGCCGACGCCAACCCGTGCCGCGATAGCGTGGTGACGATGTCGACACGCACCGCTCCCGCTCGCGCCCGCCGGGCATCCACCGCCCTGCTCG
>LNFD01000222.1 GCA_001464255.1 Actinomycetales bacterium Ga0077552
GAACGCGCCCGAGCCAAACTTCACGTCGAGCACGAGGGCGGCAGTGCCCTCAGCAATCTTCTTCGACATGATCGACGAGGCGATGAGCGGAATGCACTCCACAGTGCCCGTGATGTCGCGCAGGGCATAGAGCTTGCCGTCGGCGGGCGCCAGACCCGAGCCCGCGGCGCACACGACGGCACCCGCGCTCTCGAGCTGCGCCATCATGTCGTCGACGCTCACGTTGGCGCGCCATCCCGGGATGCTCTCGAGCTTGTCGAGCGTGCCCCCCGTGTGGCCCAGCCCGCGGCCGCTGAGCTGCGGCACGGCGACGCCGAACGAGGCGACGAGCGGCGCGAGCGGCAGCGTGATCTTGTCGCCGACCCCGCCCGTGGAGTGCTTGTCGGTGGTCTTCTTCGACAGGCCCGAGAAGTCGAGGCGCGTGCCCGTGGCGACCATCGCCAGGGTCATGTCGCGCACCTCCTCGCGCGTCATGCCGTTGAGGAAGATCGCCATCGTCATGGCCGACATCTGCTCGTCGGCGACGTAGCCGCGCGTGTAGGCGTCGATCATCCATCCGATCTGCTCGGTGGTGAGGGCGCCCTTGTCGCGCTTGGTGCGGATGAGGTTGACGACGTCGAACGGCTCGACAGCCATGGTGGTCTCCTTGTGCGGGCGCTCAGGCGCCGGTGTTGTGGAAGGCGGCGAGCGTGCGCGGCCCGAACGCGTCGGGCAGCACCTCGTCGATGGTCTTGATGCCCGAAACGGTCTCGAGCAGCATGCCCTCGGCCGAGTGCTCGAACAGCAGCTGCCGGCAGCGGCCGCACGGCATGAGCGCGCCGCCGTTGCCGTCGACGCACGTGGGCTCGAGACGAGCGCGCACTCGGCGCACAGCGTCAAGCCGTACGAGGCGTTCTCGACGTTGCAGCCGGAGATCACGCGGCCGTCGTCGACGATCGCGGCGACACCGACGGGGAACTTCGAGTACGGCACGTAGGCGTGCGACATCGCCTCGAGGGCGACGGCGCGCAGGGCATCCCAATCGATCTCGGTCATGGATGCCCCGCTCACGACTTGATGTACGGCTTGCCCGACGCGGCCGGCGGGCGCGAGAACCCGACGAGACCGGCCACGGCGAAGATCGTCACGAGGTACGGCAGCATGAGCATGAACTCGCTCGGCACGGGCGACCCGACGATCGACAGCGTCGACTGCAGGTTCGTCGCGAAGCCGAACAGCAGCGCGGCGAGCGTCGCGCGGATCGGGTTCCACTGGCCGAAGATGACGGCGGCGAGTGCGATGAAGCCCGCACCGTTCGTCATCTCCTTCGTGAACGAGCCGATCGCCGCGAGCGTGAAGAACGCGCCGCCGCCGCCGACGATGAGGCCCGCGAGCAGCACGTTCCAGAAGCGCGTGCCGCGCACGTTGATGCCGACCGTGTCAGCGGCTTTGGGATGCTCGCCGACCGAGCGCAGGCGCAGGCCCCAGCGGGTCTTGAACAGGGCGAACCAGACCGTCGGCACGAGCGCGAACATGATGTACACGATGATCGTCTGGTTGAAGAGGATCGGTCCGAGCACGGGGATGTCGCTCAGCAGCGGGATCGCGATGCGCTCGAAGCGCTCGGGCTTGTTGAACAGGTCGGGGTCGCCCGTCATGACGGTCGAGTACAGGAAGCTCGTGAGCCCCACGACGAGCACGTTGAGCACGACGCCGACGATGACCTGGTCGACGAGGTACTTGATCGCGAACACCGCGAGCACGGCCGAGACGAGCGCACCCGCGAGCATCGCCGCGAGCAGCCCGACGATCGCCGAACCCGTGAAGGTGGCGACGAGCGCCGCGACGAAGGCGCCCGCGAGCAGCTGGCCCTCGATGGCGATGTTGACGACGCCCACGCGCTCGCTGATGACGCCGCCGAGCGAACCGAAGATGAGCGGCGTGCTGACGGTGAGCGCGCCCGCGAGCAGGCCGACGAGGGGCACGGTCGACCCCGCCGCCGCCCAGGTCAGGAACCCGACGAGGAAGAGCAGGGCGAAGAGCGTCGTGAGCCACAGCGGCACCTTGCTGCCGCCCCGCACGAGCACGAAGGCGTACACCGCGATGACGGCCATGAGCACGACGGTCGCGATACCCGTGGCGTCGGCCGGCAGCACGATCGAGGGCAGCACGATCGCGTCGGTGTCGTTGCTGAGGCGGTAGGTCGTGTCGCCGCCGCGCGCGAGCGCGATGAAGAGCACGGCGCCGAGCACCGAGAAGATCGCGAAGGCGATGGGCGCCTTCCAGCTGCGCACGATGAGGGCGGAGGGGGCGAGCCCCGATCCGGCCTCGCGAGTGGTCGTCACGACGCTCACTGGTTCACCTCCGCCTTGCGGGCGAGCTTCGGGGTCCGCCACTGGAAGAGCGGATCGGGGGTGGGTAGACGGAAGATCGAGCGCACGAGGGGCGGCGCGGCGATGAAGAGCACGATGAACGACTGCACGACGAGCACGATGTCGACCGGGATGCCCTCGGAGGCCTGCATCGTGTAGCTGCCGGCCTTGAGCGCGCCGAACAGGATGCCCGCGAAGAAGACTCCCCAGGGCTTCGAGCGGCCCAGCAGGGCCACGGTGATCGCATCGAAGCCGATGCTCGCGTCGAGGCCCGAGGCGAAGCCGCCCGTGAAGTTGCCCAGCACCTGGTAGACACCCGCGAGCCCTACGAGGGCACCCGCGATGAGCATGACCTGCACGTACACGCGCTCGACCTTGATGCCCGCGACGCGCGCGGCGTTCGGGTTCTCGCCGACCGCGCGGAACCGGAAGCCGAGGGCCGAGCGGTTGAGCAGGTACCAGACGTAGATCGTCGCGACGATCACGAGGATGAAGCCGAGGTTCAGGTTGTACTGGTCACCGAGGAGCGGCGGGAACTGCGCCGTGTCGAGGATCGGCCCGCTCTTGGGGTTGTTCTGCCCGGGCGCCTGCAGCGCGCCCGGGGTGCGCAGCAGGAACGACACGAGGTAGAACGCGATGTAGTTGAGCATGATCGTGACGATCACCTCGTGCGCGCCCGTGCGTGCCTTGAGCAGGCCCACGAGCCCGCCCCACAGCGCGCCGCCGATGAGGCCGATGATGAGCGCGACGATGAGGTGGATGACGGGCGGCATGGGGATGTACGCGCCCACGTAGCCCGCCGCGGCCGCCGCGATGAGCATTTGACCGCGGCCACCGATGTTGAACAGGCCCACGCGGAAGGCGAGCGCCACGCCGAGACCGGCCGCGATGAGCGGGGTCGCGTTGGCGAGGGTCTCGGTGAGCGGCCGGATGGCCACCGCGAGGTCGTCGGCGCGCAGGTAGTTGAAGACCGAGCCCCGGAACAGGGCCGAGTAGGCGCCCGCCACGGCGTCCCACATGGCGACGAGCATGTCGGTGGGGCGCGAGAAGAAGTACGCGCTCGTCTGCGCGACCGTCTCGTCGGTCAGCACGATCAGGATGCCGCCGAAGACGAGGGCGAGCACGACGGCGAGCACCGAGATGGCCGCGCTGCCGCCGAAGATCTCTTTGACGATCTGGTTGCTGCGGGGCACGGGGGGCTCCGACGCGTCGCGCCCGGTCTCGTGCGCCACGACCTGCTCGTGCACCGCCTTCGCGGTGGCCGTCGACTCGGCCGGGGTCGGGTTCTTCGTGTCGTCGCTCATGCGGCCACCTCCGCCGGGGTCTCGCCGGCCATCATCAATCCGAGAACATCACGGGGGGTGTCGCCCGGCACGATGCCGATGATGCGCCCCCGGTACATGACCGCGATGCGGTCGGCGAGCGCCGCGACCTCGTCGAGCTCGGTCGAGACGACGATGACGGGGATGCCGGCGTCGCGCGTCGCGACGATGCGCTTGTGCACGAACTCGATCGACCCCACATCGAGGCCGCGCGTCGGCTGCGCCGCGACGAACAGGGCGAGCTCGCGGCTGAGCTCGCGCGCGAGCACGACCTTCTGCTGGTTGCCGCCCGAGAGGCGGCCCGCGGCCTGCGTGATGCCCTGCGTGCGCACATCGAACTCCTCGACGCGCTCGGCGGCGAATCGCGCGAGCTCGTCGAGCTGCAGGGTGCCCCACTTCACGAAGGGCTCGCCGGTCGAGCGGTCGAGCATGAGGTTCTCGGCGATCGAGAAGGTGCCCACGAGGCCGTCCTCGGTGCGGTCCTCCGGCACGAAGCCGACCCCCGCATCCAGCACCTGGCGGGTCGAGTCGCCGACGAGCTCGTTGCCCTCGAGCGAGATCGAGCCGTGCACCTTCGACTGCAGGCCCATGATCGCCTCGGTGAGCTCGGTCTGGCCGTTGCCCTGCACGCCCGCGATGGCGAGGATCTCGCCGCGGTGCAACGTGAACGAGACGTGGTCGACGAGCACCTGACCGCGCGGGTCGGTGACGACGAGGTCGGTGACGACGAGCGAGGGCTCGCCGGGGGTCGCGGGAGCCTTGTCGACGGTCAACTCGACGGCGCGGCCGACCATGAGCGAGGCCATCTCGGCATTCGTCGCGGTGGGCGAGGCCTCTCCGACGACCTTGCCCAGGCGGATGACGGTGATGCGGTCGGCCACCTCGCGCACCTCGCGCAGCTTGTGGGTGATGAAGACGATCGACGTGCCCTCGTCGCGCAGCTGTCGCATGATGCCCATGAGCTCGTCGGTCTCTTGCGGCGTGAGCACGGCGGTGGGCTCGTCGAACACGAGCACGTTCGCGTTGCGCGAGAGCGCCTTGATGATCTCGACGCGCTGCTGCACCCCGACGGGCAGATCTTCGATCTTGGCGTCGGGGTCGATGTCGAAGCCGAAGCGGCTCGAGATCTCGCGCACCATCGCGCGGGCGGCATCGAGGTCGAGCAGGCCGCCCGTCTTGGTCTGCTCGTGGCCGAGCATGACGTTCTCGGCGACCGTGAAGACGGGGATGAGCATGAAGTGCTGGTGCACCATGCCGATGCCGGCGTTCATGGCGTCGCCCGGGCCGGCGAACTTCTGCACGACGTCGTCGAGCAGGATCTCGCCCTCGTCGGCCTGGTAGAGGCCGTAGAGCACGTTCATGAGTGTGCTCTTGCCGGCGCCGTTCTCGCCGAGCAGGCAGTGGATCTCACCCGGCTCGACGACGAGGTCGATGTGGTCGTTGGCGGTCAGCGCACCGAAGCGCTTGGTGATGCCGCGAAGCTCGAGCTTCATGCTCCTTGGCCTTCCTGCGCCGGCGACGAGGGCGGCGCTGTTACGGGTGCGGGGTGCGCGCGCACGCGGGCCGAGGCGACCGCGGTGTGCTCGTGACACCACTGTAGGGGAGAGCGGAGAGCGGAATATGAGCGCATCCCTGCGCATCTGAGCAGATGGCGGTGCGGTTCGACGAACCGGGGAAACGGGCCGGGGGAGGCCAGCTGCGCTGACCTCCCCCGGATGGAACCGTTGGTGACTACTGACCGGGCGACGCCGGCGAGGTGACCTCGATCGAGCCGTCGATGATGCCGGCGATCAGGGCCTCGACCTCACCCGCGAGCTCCGGGTCGACAGCCGACTCGAAGTCGTGGAACTCGGCGACGCCGACTCCACCGTTGTCGAGCGTGCCCACGTAGGGGCTCGAGTCGAACCCGCCCGTGGCGGCACCGGTCACGACGTCGTAGACGGCCGTGGCGATGTTCTTCAGCACCGAGGTGAGAACCAGGTCGGCGATGTCGGGGTCGGACACGAAGATGTCCTTGTCGACGCCCATGAGGGCGATCGAGCGACCCGAGTCGCGGATGGCCTCAGCAGCGCTGAAGTAGATCGGGCCACCGACGGGCAGCAGCACGTCGGCGTTCTGGTCGATGAGGCCCTGGGCCGTCGTCAGCGCCTCGGTGCCGGGGGCGAAGCCACCGGTGAACGCGCCGGTCTGACCGGCGAGGTCCCACCCGAGGGCCTGAACAGCGGTGCCCTTGGTCTCGTTGTAGTAGTCGACGCCCTGCACGAAGCCGTCCATGAAGATGGTGACGGGCGGGATCGGGATGCCGCCGAAGGTGCCGACGACGCCGGTCTCCGAGTAGCTCGCCGCGACGTAGCCGGCGAGGAA
>LNFD01000223.1 GCA_001464255.1 Actinomycetales bacterium Ga0077552
CCTGGTCGACGAGCTGCTGCACGTTGGGCTCGTACGCGTTCTCGTCGGCCGACTCGACCGCGACGAACTCGACACCGAGCTCGGCAGCGGCCTCCTCGATGCCCTCGTACGCGGCCTCGTTGAACGACTTGTCGTCCCAGCCACCAGCGTCGGAGACGATGCAGGGAAGGAAGTCGAGCGCCTCGGTCTCTTCGGGCGCCTCCTCGGGGGCTGCGGCGCAGCCGGCGAGCACGAGCGCGCTCGCGCCGAGCAGGGCAAGCCCGCCGAGGGCGCGCTTACGGGTAGTGATGATCACTGTGTCCTCCAAAATTGCTGCCCAGCAGGACGCTGGAGCGAATTGGCTCCACGTTAGCGAACGCGCGGGGCCTTCAGGAGTGCCGAAGGGCCCTGGTGATGCAAGCGTTACGAATCCGGGACGCAGCCGTAATGCCGCGGAAACGCTGGGCTCTACGCACGAGATGCGCAGAATGGTGCGCGAATGAGCAGAACGGATGCGCGGCGCGAGCCGCTCCTGGCCCCCGCTGAGCGGCTAGAGCAGGTCGTCGCGCCCCGCCTGCTTGATGGCGTCGACGACGCTCTTGACGCGCTGCGCGTGCTCGCGCGTGGTCACGAGCAGGGCATCCGGAGTATCGACGACGACGATGTCGGTGACCCCGACGAGCGAGATGAGGCGCTTCGTCTGGCTGACCACGACGCCGCTCGACGAGTCGGCGAGCACGCGCGCGCCCTCGCCGAGGATGGCGAGGTCGCCGGGCCGACCGCCCGAGAGCAGTTTGGCGAGCGAGGAGAAGTCTCCGACGTCGTCCCACGGGAAGTCGCCGCGCACGACCGCGAGGCGCCCGGCCGCCGCCGCGGGCTCGGCGACGCTGTAGTCGATCGCGAGCTTGGGCAGCAGGGGCCAGACCGCGTCGACCACGATGTCGCGCTTCGAGGTGTCCCACGCGGCGGCGATCTCGAGCAGGCCCTCGTGCAGCATCGGCTGCGTCTCGGCCAGCTGTGCGAGCAGCTGATCGGCCCGGGCGATGAACATGCCCCCGTTCCAGAGGTAGTCGCCCGAAGCGACATAGGCGGTCGCGGTCTCGAGGTCGGGCTTCTCGACGAACTTCTGCACGAGGTGCGCGTGCGCGGCCCCCTCGATCGCGAGCGGCTCGCCGCACAGGATGTAGCCGAAGCCCACGGAGGGCTCGGTGGGCGTGATGCCGATCGTCGCGATGTAGCCCTCGCGCGCGACCGCGACCGCCTCGGCGACCGCATGGCGGAACCGCTCGCCGTCGGTGATGACGTGGTCGGCCGCGAACGAGCCGACGATCACCCCGGGGTGCCGACGGTGCAGGATGGCCGCCGCGAGCCCGATCGCGGCCGACGACTCCTTCGGCTCGCTCTCGAGCACGATGTTCGCCTCGGTCAGATCGGGCAGCTGCTGCTGCACGGCCGCGCGGTGGGCGCGGCCCGTGACGACCATGATGCCGTCGGCCCCGGCGAGGGGCAGAACGCGGTTCCAGGTGTCGCCGAGGAGGGTGTGGCCGCTGCCCGTGAGATCGTGCAGGAACTTCGGCGTTCCGGCCCGCGAGAGGGGCCAGAGCCGGGAGCCGACGCCCCCCGCGGGGATGATCGCGTGGAAGTCGGGGAGAGCGCCCTCGATCTGGTGCATGCGCGCCACCCTATCGGGCGGGCGAACACTCGCCCGGCCGCCGTTCGGAGCACTCAGAAAAGTCGACGTAGACTGCGTGTATCGGCGACCACCAAGTCGAGAATCGGAATCCAACCGGAGTCCACGGGCGCGAGCGATCGCGCGCGTCGTCACTGCCCTGAGGAGGGTTTCTCGTGCCAGCGAAGGCATCGGGAGCCGGAGCGATGAGCTCGTCGGCAACCATCGAAGTACCCGTTCCCCGCCGATCGGTCATCCCCGGCGGCACGCTCTACCGCGGGAACGAAGGCATGTGGTCGTGGGTGCTGCACCGCATCACGGGTGTGGCGATCTACTTCTTCCTGCTCGTGCACATCCTCGACACGGCACTCGTGCGGGTGAGCCCGGAGGCGTACAACATCGTCATCGGCGCCTACAAGACGCCGATCATGGGGCTCGGTGAGCTCGCGCTCGTCGGCGCGATCGGCTTCCACGCGCTCAACGGCCTGCGCATCATCCTCGTCGACTTCTGGGGTGTCGGCACCCGGCACCAGAAGGCCATGTTCTACGTCGTGCTCGGCGTGTGGCTCGTGCTGATGATCGGCTTCACCCCCCGTCACCTCATCAATGTGTTCGGAGGCTGATCATGACGACCGATCTCACCCTCGACGCCCCCCGCGCCCCGCACGCCCGCACGAAGCGCGGCATCAACTGGGAGAAGTGGGGCTGGATCTACATGCGCGTCTCGGGCGTGCTGCTCGTCGTGCTGATCTTCGGCCACCTCTTCGTCAACCTCTTCCTGGGCGACGGCGTGAGCCAGATCGACTTCGCGTTCGTCGCCGGCAAGCTCAGCGACCCGTTCTGGCAGTGGTACGACTTCGCCCTGCTCGTGCTCGCGCTCGTCCACGGCACGAACGGCATGCGCACGATCGTCAACGACTACGTCGCCAAGGCGAGCGTGCGCCGCATCCTGCACACGGCGCTCGTCGCCTCGACGGCCGTGCTGCTCGTGCTCGGCACGCTCGTGCTGTTCACCTTCGACCCCTGCCCGGCCGGGGCCGACCCCGAGCTCGTCGCTTCCTTCTGTGAGGACATCCTGTGAGTAGTACTGAGACCATGAGTGCGCCCGCCGCACCCACCGTGCACCAGCACCAGTTCGACGTCGTCATCGTCGGCGCCGGCGGCGCCGGCATGCGCGCGGCGATCGAGGCCGGCCCCAACGCGAAGACGGCCGTCATCTCGAAGCTCTACCCGACCCGCTCGCACACGGGCGCCGCGCAGGGCGGCATGGCCGCCGCGCTCGCGAACGTCGAGGAGGACAGCTGGGAGTGGCACACCTTCGACACCGTCAAGGGCGGCGACTACCTCGTCGACCAGGACGCCGCGGAGATCCTCGCGAAGGAGGCCATCGACGCGATCATCGACCTCGAGAACATGGGCCTGCCCTTCAACCGCACGCCCGACGGCAAGATCGACCAGCGCCGCTTCGGCGGCCACACGCGCGACCACGGCAAGGCGCCCGTGCGTCGCGCCTGCTACGCGGCTGACCGCACGGGCCACATGATCTTGCAGACGCTCTTCCAGAACTGCGTCAAGCTCGGCATCGAGTTCTACAACGAGTACTACGTGCTCGACCTGGTGATGAACGAGGGCAAGGCCGCGGGCGTCGTCGCCTACGAGCTCGCGACGGGCGACCTGCACGTCTTCCACGCCAAGAGCGTCGTCTTCGCCACGGGCGGCTTCGGCAAGATCTACAAGACCACCTCGAACGCGCACACCCTCACGGGCGACGGCGTCGGCATCATCTGGCGCAAGGGCATCCCGCTGGAGGACATGGAGTTCTTCCAGTTCCACCCGACCGGGCTCGCCGGCCTGGGCATCCTGCTCACCGAGGGCGCCCGCGGTGAGGGAGCCATCCTGCGCAACGCGAGCGGCGAGCGGTTCATGGAGCGCTACGCCCCGACCATCAAAGACCTCGCGCCGCGCGACATCATCTCGCGCTGCATGGTGCAGGAGGTCGCGGAGGGTCGCGGCGCCGGGCCGAACAAGGACTACGTGCTGCTCGACTGCACCCACCTGGGTGCCGAGGTGCTCGAGACCAAGCTGCCCGACATCACCGAGTTCGCCCGCACCTACCTCGGCGTCGACCCCGTCGTCGAACCGGTGCCGGTCATGCCGACGGCCCACTACGCGATGGGCGGCATCCCGACCAACATCAAGGCCGAGGTGCTGAGCGACAACGACACCGTCATCCCCGGCCTCTATGCCGCGGGCGAGTGCGCGTGCGTCTCGGTGCACGGCTCGAACCGCCTCGGCACCAACTCGCTGCTCGACATCAACGTCTTCGGCAAGCGCGCCGGCCGCTACTCGGTCGAGTACGCGAACAGCGCCGAGTTCGTGCCGCTGCCCGCCGACCCGGCGAAGGAGGTGCGCGAGCTCGTCGAGCGCCTGCGCACGTCGAACGGCACCGAGCGGGTCGCAGCGATCCGCAAGGAGCTGCAGGAGGAGATGGACAAGAACGCGCAGGTGTTCCGCACCGAGGAGAGCCTCGAGAGCGTCACGAACACCATCCAGCGCCTGCGCGACCGCTACCAGAACATCGGTATCCAGGATCGCGGCAAGCGGTTCAACACCGACCTGCTCGAGGCGATCGAGCTGGGCTTCCTGCTCGACATCGCCGAGGTCGTCGTCTACTCGGCGCGCAACCGCAAGGAGAGCCGCGGCGGCCACATGCGCGACGACTACCCCGACCGCAACGATGCCGAGTACATGCAGCACACGATGGCGTACCTCACGGGCGACGCGCACAGCGCCGACGCGAGCGACCACATCCGCATGGACTGGAAGCCCGTCGTGATCACGCACTACCAGCCGATGGAGAGGAAGTACTGATGGCGACCGCGACCGACACGACCGCCGAGGTCGGGGCCGTTCAGGAGTTCACCGTCACGGTCATCATCCGGCGCTTCGACCCCGAGAAGGATGCCGAGCCGTACTGGCAGGACTTCGACGTGCAGATGTACTCGACCGACCGCGTGCTGGATGCCCTGCACAAGGTGAAGTGGGACCAGGACGGCACGCTCTCGTTCCGTCGCTCGTGCGCCCACGGCATCTGCGGCTCCGACGCCATGCGCATCAACGGCCGCAACCGCCTCGCGTGCAAGACGCTCATCAAGGACCTCGACATCACGAAGCCCATCTACATCGAGGCCATCAAGGGCCTGCCGCTGGAGAAGGACCTCATCGTCGACATGGAGCCCTTCTTCGCGTCGTACCGCCAGGTGCAGCCCTTCCTGCAGTCGAGCTCGAAGCCCGAGAAGGAGCGCATCCAGTCGATCGAGGAGCGCGCGCGCTTCGACGACACGACCAAGTGCATCCTGTGCGCGGCGTGCACCTCGTCGTGCCCCGTGTTCTGGACCGACGGGCAGTACTTCGGCCCGGCGGCGATCGTCAACGCGCACCGCTTCATCTTCGACAGCCGCGACGAGGCCGCCCAGGTGCGCCTCGACATCCTCAACGACAAGGAGGGCGTGTGGCGCTGCCGCACGACCTTCAACTGCTCGGAGGCGTGCCCGCGCGGCATCGAGGTCACCAAGGCGATCTCCGAAGTGAAGCAGGCGATCCTGCGGGGTCGCCCGTAGCATCCCCTTCTCGCATCGCGATGGCCCCGGGTCTCCCCCGGGGCCTTCGCTATGGTGGCGGGGTGAGTGAGCCAGCCGCACCCGAGCCGCAGGGCTGGTGGGGCCGTCTGATGGCATGGGTCGCTCGCGTGACGGCCTGGGTCATGTCGCTCAAGCCCGTGCGGGTGTTCGTGCTCTACGGCGAGAAGCGCGGGCCGCTGCTCGCCGCTGGCCTCGCGTTCCAGGCGATCTTCGCGGTCTTCGCCGGCCTCTGGGTCGGCTTCGCGATCGCCGGGCTCGTGCTCGTGTCGAACTACGGGCTCCGCGAGGCGCTCATCGACGTGCTCGCGCAGACCGTGCCGGGGCTCATCGCGGTCGACGGGGGCGAGGGGGTCATCGACCCTGAGGCGCTGCTCTCGGCGGGAGTCTTCGGCTGGACGGGCGCCGTCGCCCTCATCGGCCTGCTCTTCTCGGCCCTCGGCTGGCTCGCCGGAGCGCGCGACGCCGTGCGCACGATCCTCGACCTTCCCGGCTCGCGCATGAACCCCGTGCTGCTGAAGCTCAAGGACCTCGGGCTCGCTGTGGGGTTCGGGGCGCTGCTGGCCCTCTCGTCGGTGCTCGCGGTGCTCGGCACCGTCGCGCTCGAGGGGCTGCTCGCCGGGATCGGCCTGCGCGATACGACGCTCAACTCGGTGCTCGGCCGCATCGTCACCCTCGGGGTCATGTTCGCGCTCGATGCGGTCGTGCTCGGGATGCTCTACCGCGTGCTCGCCGGCGTGAAAGTGCCGTTCCGCCACGTGCGCCAGGGCGCCCTCATCGGC
>LNFD01000224.1 GCA_001464255.1 Actinomycetales bacterium Ga0077552
CGAACATCTACCCCGCCACGATCGAGGGTGCGAACCTCCCGGTCTTCGGTGAGGGTGTGGAGTTCTACGGCGGCCAGAAGATCTACGAGGTCTTCGCCGAGGCCGGCAACAACGTCGACCCCAACTTCACCTGGGGCCCGACCATGACGCAGGTCTACAACGATGTCGCTGACGGCTTCTCCGGCGCCGTCTCGGGCAGCGGTACGCTTCTGGATGCTCTGACCGCTGGTCAGGACGCCACGATCGCAGCCCTCAAGGCGGCCTCGATTCCCGTCAAGGAGTAGGTATCTCGCTTCTCCACCTCCGTGCCGCGGGTGTCAGCTTCGTGCTCGACGCCCGCGGCACGGCCGTGCCACGGCTCCCCCCGAGCCGCTCATGCTCGAGCAGGTGGCGACCGCACTACCCGCGGTCGCCCCCAGCTCGCCTGATCTCCCGCTCGTGCCGTCGATCCTCGCCGGCCCGGCCGAGGGCTGGAGCGGGTTCCCCGCGCTCGTCGCCCACCGCACCGGTGCCGGCCCCGCACGGCTGCCGATGCGCATCCACCGCACCGCGCTGACGCAGCCCGATGACCGCTCGGTCTCGATCGAGCTGCTCGCTCACGATGATCATGGGCCTCTCCTCACGGTCGGCTGGCACGCCCGCCTCTCGCCCGAGGGCGTCGTCGTCATCGCGCTGGATGCCCGTGCCGAGGCCCCCGAGGGCGTCGAGATCCACCGGCTCGCCGCGACCCTGCCGGTTCCCGCCCGGGCGAGCGATCTGCTCGACTTCAGCGGTCTCTGGGCCGGCGAGCGGAGGCCGCAGCGCGGCACCGTGCGCGACGGACTGCACCTGCGCGACCAGCGCCGCGGACGCCCGGGCCACGACGCCCCGTTCCTGACGGTGCTCGGCACCCCAGGGTTCGGCTTCCGCACCGGCGAGGTCTGGGCCCTGCACCACGCCTGGAGCGGCAACAGCACGACGGGCGTCGAGTCGCTGCCGACGGGCCACCGCCGCCTGCTCGCCGCCGAGCTGCTCGACCCGGCCGAGGTCGTTCTCGCTCCCGGCGAGACCTACACGGCGCCCGAGACGGTGCTCGCCTGGTCGAACGCCGGCCTCGACGGGCTCAGCGACCGGCTGCACCCCTTCGTGCGCGCCCTCACTCCCCCGACGCACCGGCCGGTCGTACTCAACACCTGGGAGGCCGTCTACTTCGATCACGCCCTCGAGTCGCTCCTGCCGCTCGTCGACGCCGCGGCCGATCTCGGCATCGAGCGCTTCGTGCTCGACGACGGGTGGTTCGCGGGCCGCACCGACGACCGCCGAGCTCTCGGCGACTGGACCGTCGATCCCGAGCGGTGGCCGTCCGGACTCCACCCCCTGGCCGACGCGGTCGTCGCCCGCGGCATGGAGTTCGGCCTGTGGGTCGAGCCCGAGATGGTGAGCCCCGACTCGCGGCTCGCGCGCGAGCATCCCGAATGGATGCTCGCCGAGGCCGCAGCCGACCGCCAGCATCCCCCCACCTGGCGCTTCCAGCACACGCTCGACCTCACGGTCGACGAGGCCCGTGCGCACCTGCTCGAGA
>LNFD01000225.1 GCA_001464255.1 Actinomycetales bacterium Ga0077552
CGGCCAGCTCGAGCGCGAACCCTGAGAGGAACGAGAGGCGCAGCACGCGCATCGTGCGCCGCCGGTACTCGTCGGTGATGGTCGCGATGCGCTCGACCTGACGGTGCTGCCGCCCGAAGACCATGAGCGTCGAGAGCCCCTGCACGACCTCGAGGAAGCCCCGCGCGAGGGTTCCCAGCTGCTGCCACTGGTCGCGCTGCACCGCGCGGGTCGAGAGCCCGATGAGCACCATGAACACCGGGATGATCGGCAGGGTGAGGATGACGGTGATGCCCGTCGCGGGATCGGCCAGCAGCAGCACGCCGACGACGATGGGGGTCGCGACCGCCGTGAGGATCAGCTGCGGCAGGTACTTCCCGATGTAGCCGTCGAGGGCGTCGAGCCCCTGGCCCAGCAGCGTCGCGACGCGCGCGCTCGACGTCGTGCCGAGCAGCGCCGAGCCGCCCGCGTCGATGGCGGCGACGACCCGCGCGCGCAACTGGCTCTTGACCCGGGCGGCGCCGCGCACGGCGAGGGCATCCAGCAGGGCCTGCGAGAGGGCGCGCACGAGGATGCTGACGGCCGTCGCGATGATCGGCGCGCCCAGCTGCGCCACCGGTACGCCGTCGATCACGCTCGCGATCGACTGCGCCGCGAACCAGCAGAACGCGACGATGCTCGCGGTGTGCACGATGGCGACGACCGCGCCGGCCGCCAGCAGGATGCGGGCGGCCGACGCGGTGCGCAGCAGGCGCGGGTCGAGCGGTTTCAGTGCGCGGCCACGGGGATCGACGCGCGCGTGATCCGCTTGCGGAACACCCAGTACGTGAAGCCCTGGTACGCGAGCACGAGCGGCAGCATGACGACGGCGACCCAGGTCATGACCTGCAGCGTGTAGTCGGAGCTCGACGCGTTCTCGATCGTCAGACTGAAGGCCGGGTCGGTCGTCGAGGGCATCACGTTCGGGTACAGGGCGGCCAGGATGCTCGCGACCGCGAGCGCGATCGTCGCGGCCATGAGGCCGAAGGCGGCCTTCTCGGCCCCCGCGCGGTTCGCGACCCACGAGCCGATGAGTGCGACGGCCGCCGCGGCGGCGAGCCCCACGAGCACCGGCAGGTGCGCGATGTCGAGGTGCTGCAGCACCGTCCAGACGAGGAAGGCGGCCGCGACGACGATCGTGAGGATGCCCGAGCGCACCGCGAGCGCGCGCGCCCGCACCCGCAGGTCGCCGTCGGTCTTGAGGGCCAGGAACTGCACGCCGTGCGTGAAGAACAGCAGCAGCGTGGTGAGGCCGCCCAGCAGACCGTAGGGGTTGAGCAGATCGAAGAGCGTGCCCGTGTAGGTGCCCGACTCGTCGATCGCGACGCCCTGCACGATGTTCGCGAAGGCGACACCCCACAGCAGGGCGGGCACGGCCGAGCCGACCACGATCATCCCGTCGAACCAGCTCTTCCAGCGGTCCGACCTCCCCAGGCGGCGGTACTCGAACGAGACGCCGCGCGCGATGAGGGCGACGAGGATGAGCAGCAGCGCGAGGTAGAAGCCGTCGAAGAGCGTGGCGTACCAGTACGGGAAGGCCGCGAAGAGCGACGCGCCCGCGACGATGAGCCAGGTCTCGTTGAGATCCCAGACGGGCCCGATCGTGTTGATCATGACGCGCCGGTCGGTGTCGTCCTTGCCGAGGAACGGCAGGGCCATGCCCACGCCGAAGTCGAAGCCGTCGAGCACGAAGTAGCCGATGAAGAACAGCCCGACGATGCCGAACCAGAGGTATGCGAGGTCCATGATGCGTGTCTCTCCGGGTTCCTAGTAGACGGTCGCGAGCTTCGCGGGGTCGACGCTGGCGGTGCCGCTGTCGCCATCGGCGCCGTCGCTGTACCTCGTCCAGTCCTTCGGGCCGTCGATGGCCGCGCGCTTGATGAGGCCGAACTCGACGACCGCGAGGGCGCCGTAGACGACGGTGAAGGCGATGAGCGAGATGAGCACCTCGAGGCCCGAGACGCCGGGCGAGACGCCGTCCTCCGTGCGCATGAGGCCGAAGACGATCCACGGCTGCCGGCCCATCTCCGTGAAGATCCAGCCGACGAGGCTCGCGACGAGCGGCACGGGGGCCGACCAGATCGCGACCTTCCACACCCAGCTCTTCTCGGGCATCCGCCCGCCGCGGGTCAGCCACAGGCCGACCGCCGAGATGAGGGCGGCGAGGGCGCCGAGCCCGATCATCCACCGGAAGCTCCAGTAGGTGACCCAGATGATGGGCGTGTAGTCGCCGGGGCCGAACTCGGTCTGGTACTGCGCCTGCAGGTCGTTGATGCCCTCGACCGTGCCGCCGAAATCGTGCGTCGAGAGGAACGAGAGCACGTACGGGATGCGGATCGAGAACAGCTCGCTCGACCCGTCGGGCGTGCCCCACGTGAAGATCGAGAAGGATGCGCCCGCCGTGGTCTCGTAGAGCGCCTCCGCGGCGGCCATCTTCATGGGCTGGGTCGC
>LNFD01000226.1 GCA_001464255.1 Actinomycetales bacterium Ga0077552
CCCGACGGAGGGCCGACGCACCCGCACGGCGCGCGCTGCGGGCGAGAATCCGGTCGATGCCGTCGAAAGTGCTCCGTTCGTCTGCCCAGCGCGCAGCGTCGATGATCGCCACCAGGTCCGACAGCTCCAGATCGGTCGCCGCCGTCAGCAGAGTCGCTCCGACGGTGCCGACGCGCAATGGGACGGTCTCGCCGGTCGAGAGCGGCACGAGCATCTGCTCGGAGGCCGGCGCTTGGAGGTCTCGCTGATGCCCGACCACGCCCTCTCCACGCGGCGCATTCCGGCCGCGATCGACCGTCACGTGCAGCGGGGCGGTGCGGCACCAGGCCGGCAGCGGCAATCCGCGGAGTGCGGCGGCGGTCGTGTTCGAGAACCACGCCGACTCGGGCATGACCTGCGCGTAGGCCCACGAACGGTCCGCGATCGTGGCGAGCGGAGCCGCGAAGGTGACGACGCCGTGGAACGGGTGCCCGACATCCGCTCGGCGGAGTCGATCGGGCGGCACCCCGAGTCGCAGGGCTTCGGCGGTGGAGAGGGACTCGCCGCGCACAGCGGTCGGCATCGATGCGGGTGGTCTGGTCACACCCGTACGTTCCCCGGCCGCGCGAGCGCGAAGCGTCAGCGGGCGATTCCCGTCAGATTCTTCTCAAAGCGGGGCGACCGTGAGGGAGAAGCGCCCTTTTGGCCCAGATCTGCACCCGGTGGACCTACTCGTCGCGCATCTTCTCGTAGATCTTCTGGCAGTCGGGGCAGATGGGGAACTTCTCGGGGTCGCGCCCCGGCGTCCACTTCTTGCCGCACAGCGCGCGCACGGGCTTGCCGGTGAGCGCCGACTCGATGATCTTGTTCTTCGGCACGTAGTGCGAGAAGCGCTCGTGGTCGCCGTCTTCCAGCTGCTCCTCGTTCAGCAGCTTCTCGAGCTCGCGGTCGAGCACGTCGATGCCCCCGCCGCCCTGCCCCGCGTCGCCCGGTTCGTCCAGTGTCGCCATGCCGCCAGTCTACGACGCGGCCGGATGCCCGGCACGGGCACCGTCGCGCCCGAGCCCCCGCGGCGCGACTAGGTGCGCAGCACGAGATCGAGCAGCTCGGGCGCCCGGCGCCGGAACGCCCGGCCGCCGATGACGATGCCGAGCAGGAGCATCCCGAGCCCCGTCGCCGCCCCGGCCACGCCGGCGACGGCGAACCACGCGGGCTGGGCGAAGCCTCCGATCGCGACCACGAGCGCGGGGGCCATGAAGAGGATGGTCGCGAGGAGCGCGATGGCCTGCGCCCACCCGGCGCGCACGCCGAGCATGGGCGGCTGGTCGAAGGGCCCTGCGCCGGGGCGTGCCGCGGGGTAGGCGCCGATCGCCGAGGCGACGCTCGAGACGCCGAGCCCCGTGAGCAGCAGGCCGATGCTGACGCCGACGAGGGCTGGCAGCACGCCCTCGACTCCCGACCAGAGCGCGAAGAGCGGGGCGAGCGCGAGCACGAGCGGCACGCCGAGCAGCAGCGGCGGCACGCATCGGCCCCAGCGATCGGCGGCGCCTCGCACGGGCGCGGCGACGTGCAACCACAGGGCCGTGTGGTCGTACGCCGCATCATTGTGCACGAACCACCCGAGGAAGAGCGCGAGCACGGGCAGGGGCACGAGCCAGAGCGGCGGGAGGGGGGCTCCGGCGGCGCCGAAGGCGAGCATCATGAGCACGGGCACGACGGGCAGTGCCAGCACGACGACGCGGTAGCGGGCATCGCGCCACCAGTACAGCAGGCTGCGCGCGGCGATGACGCCCGCGGGGGTCGCCGGCACGAGGTCGAACCAGCCGAGCCCGTGCGCGGGCGCGCTCGTGCGCGTGCGCTGCGGGGCCTCGATGAGCCGCGCGACGAGCCAGCCCCAGCCCAGCACGAGCACCGCGACCATGATCGTTGCGCCCAGCAGGCGCGCGAGCAGGGGGGCGATGTCGCTTCCGGGCGCGGCCCACAGCATGCCGAGCGGGGTGTTGCCGAGGGTTCCGGCGATCGCCACGAGGGTGTCGTCGTCGCCGCCGGCCTGCACAACGAGCACGGTCGTGGTGGCGACGGCGAGGGCGAGCACGATGACCGCCCGCGCGGCCCCGGTGACGAGCCGACGCGCGGCGGGCGACACGGCGAGCAGTGCACCAACGGCCACGAGGTACTGCGAGACGAGGATGATCGCCACGGCTCCGAGCGCGCCGGCGACGATCGCGGCCGTCGCCGTCGGGGTGCCCGACCAGGCGAGTTCGAGACCGATACCGAGCACAGCCGCGAGCACGCCCGGCAGACCTACGGCGGCGGCCGTGCCCAACCCGAGCGCGAGAGCTCGCGGCGAAATGGGGAACGAGGCGAAGCGGCGCGGCTCGAGCGCCGAGCCGAGGCCCGCGCTGAGCGGCGCGACCGCGAGAGCGATCGCGAGGGCGGAGGCCACGATGACGAGACCGGCGCGGTGGCCGGCGAGGCGCACATCGACCTCCATGGCGAGCAGGATGATCGCCGCCCCGACGGCAAGGCCGAGCACGACGACGGCGAGGGTGCGGGCGAGCGTCGCCCCGGGCCGGAAGGCCGAACCGAGCAGGGCGAGCTTCAGTCGGAGAATGTCGTCAACCACTCGAGCCCCTCCACCGCGACGCGTCCGCCCGCGAGCTCGACGAAGCGCTCTTCGAGGCTCGCCCCCGCACGCACCTCGTCGAGCGTGCCGTCGGCGAGGATGCTGCCCGCCACGATGACGGCGACGCTGTCGCAGACCCGCTCGACGAGATCCATGTTGTGGCTCGAGAGCACGACCGTGCCTCCCGCGGCGGCGAAGCGCGTGAGCAGGTCGACCGCCTGCGCCGTCGACACCGGATCGACCGACTCGAAGGGCTCGTCGAGCACGAGCACCGAGGGCGAGTGGATGAGGGCCGCCGCGAGCGAGATCTTCTTGACCATGCCGACCGAGTAGTCGCGAACCGGGCGATCGAGCGAGCCGTCGAGCCCGAGGGCGACGGCGAGGTCGTCGATGCGCGATCGGGCGGCCGTGCGGTCGAGGCCGTGCAGCACGGCGGCGTAGTAGAGCATCTGGGCCCCGGTGAGCCGGTCGAAGAGCCGCATGCGGTCGGGCAGCACGCCGAGCTTGCGCTTGGCCGTGGTCGGTTCGCGCCACACGTCGGTGCCACCGACCACGACCTGACCGGCATCGGGGCGCAGCAGGCCGGTGATCATCGACAGGGTGGTCGTCTTGCCGGCCCCGTTGGGTCCGACGAAACCGAAGATCGAGCCGCGACGCACCGTGAAGCTCGCGTCGTCGACGGCCACGGTGCCACCGAACGACTTGCGCAGCCCGCGCACCTCGAGCACCACGGGAGCCGGAGCCGGTCGCGCGCTCGTTCCCGCCCGC
>LNFD01000227.1 GCA_001464255.1 Actinomycetales bacterium Ga0077552
CAAGGGAACGTCGCTGCTCGCGATGATCCCGGGCGCGCTGGCGGGCACCGTGACCAACCTGCGCGCGGGGCTCGTGCGCTGGCAGGAGGCCCTCACGATGGGCGGGGCCGCGGCGGCGATGTCGCTCGTGGGTGTGTGGCTCGCGTTCCTCATCCCCCCGCAGGTGTCGGGCTGGCTCTTCGCGCTGCTGCTGCTCGGCGTCATCGTGCAGATGGCGCTGCGGCCCGTGCGGCCGCGCGACTGAGCCGGACCAACCCCGCGCAGACAGCACGGACCGTTTCGGGATGCCTCGTTACAGTGTGTACCGAGTCGTCCGCCGAGAAGATGGGTCACCGTGGCTGAATCCTCGCCCCTGCGCCGCTCGAGCGGCACGAGCACGATCGATCGAGTGACTCTTGTGCTGGAGGAGCTGTCGAAGCATCCCGCCGGCACGGGCCCCCGCGAGATCGCCCGCGCGACCGGGGTCGACCGCAGCGCGGCGAGCCGCGTGCTGTCCGCCTTGCGCGACACGGGATTCGCGTCGCAGGAGACCGAGTTCGGCCCGTACGTTCCCGGGGTCCGGCTGAAGGCACTCGCAATGCGCCTGAGAGCACACGACGAAACCGAGTCGGTCGCCCGCCCGATCGTCCAGCGACTCCGTGACGACGTCGATGAGACTGCCTCGTTCATCACATCCCGCATCGGAGATGAGCAGCACCTGATCGTCGCGGAGAGTTCCCGCCGAATCCGGTTCTCTGTGGTCGAGGGCACATCGGCCACGGAGGATCTTCGCGGTGCCGGAGAGCTGCGAGGTGACCACGTGAGCGTCATCGACGACCTCGACTCGGTTCGATTGATTGCTCCGATCGGCGTGGGACACCCCGAGCTCTCCGACCTCCTCATGGTCGTCATCCCCCGCGCCCGCGCAACAGAGCAGTCGGTCCGTGACGTGTCGCACGCGATTCATGCCGCCGCGAGGGAGTTGCGCGGCCTCCTGCCGTGAGCGCTGCCCGCTACAGTCCCAGCTCGACGAGCGCCTCGTCCATGAGCCGCGTCATGAGCGCGTAACCCTCGTCGTTGGGGTGCAGTCCGTCGGCCGCCATCTCGCCGGGCCGGCCCGCGATCCAGTCGGAGGCGCCCGCGATGTGGTCGGCGCCGATGCGCTCCGCCTCGCGCTCGACCCATCCGGCGATGATGCCGAGCGACTCGGGCTGCTCGGCCGTGTACCAGAACGGCTCGACGACGATGATGCGGGCATCCGGCAGCCCCTCGCGCAGCCGGCGCAGGTCGATCGCGATCTGCGCCTCGATCTCGTCGGCCGCGCGCGCGTACGAGAAGTTGTCGTTGAGGCCCATCGTCACGAAGACGATGTCGGGCTGCACGGCGATGATCTGGTCGGGCAGGTCGCCCTCGCCGTAGGTGCCGCGGTTGTTGACGAAGCCGAGGCCGTTGACGCTCGGGTTGACCTCGCGCCAGCCGCGGCTCTCGGCGATCTGCGTCGACCAGCGCAGGCTCGGGTCGCTCGCGCCCGTGCCGAGCGTGTACGAGTCGCCGTAGAAGGCCACGAGCGGCCCGTCGCCCTCCGGCACGCCGGGGCCGGCGCTGGGGGCGGCGAGCGGCGAGCATCCGGTGAGCGCCGCGAGGGCGGCGATCAGGGCGGCAGCGACGAGGGTGCGACGGGCGATCATGCGGACTATTCGACGCGGGCGGCCTGGGGGTTCGCCGGGATGCCCGAGACGGGCCGCGATGCCCGCCCGGTCAGACGTGCCGGCACCGTCAGACCTGCTCGGTCCGAGGAGCGGCCGGTGAGCCGGCGGCCGATCCACGGCAGCACGTAGCGTCGCCAGTACTCGGCGGTGCGGGGGCGCTCGAGGTCGTCGCCCGCGTCGGGTGCCGCGGGGGACGCGGGCACGGGCACGCCGAGCGCGGCGAGCACGTTCGCGGCGGCGAGCGCGTGGCCGAGCGCGTTGAGGTGCAGCCGATCGACCGACCAGTAGCGCAGCTCGGGCAGGCGAGGGTCGCTCCAGTTGTCGACGAAGAGCACGTCGCCGCCCGCCAGTCGGTGGCGCACGGCGAGGGCGAGCTCGTCGCCGCGGCGCGAGAACACCGCCCCCATCGGGATGTGCCGGGTCGGGTCGGCCCCGCTCACGATCATGACGCGCGCGCCCGCGGCACGCCCGCGCTCGGCGGCCCCGACCAGCCGGTCGGCCACGCCCTCGATTGAGACGGACGGACGCAGGATGTCGTTGCCACCGCCGTTGATGCTCAGCAGCTCAGGGCCGAGCGCGAGCGCCGCGGGCAGCTGCTCGTCGAGGATCGGCGCGAGCAGCCGGCCGCGGATGGCGAGGTTGGCGTAGCCGATCGTGCCGCCCGCGGCGTGCGCGAGCCCCGCCGCGACGAGGTCGGCCCAGCCGCGCGGCGTGCCGTCGGGGCGCTCGTCGCCCATACCCTCGCTGTAGCTGTCGCCGATCGCGGCGTACGAGCGGATCGGCGTGGTCACCCGTGCCCGCTCGCCGCTCGTCACCGTGCGACTCAGGCCGTGACGGTCGCGCCGAGCTTCGCGGCCAGCAGCTCGGCGATCTGCACGGCATTGAGCGCGGCGCCCTTGCGCAGGTTGTCGTTGCTGATGAACATCGCGAGGCCGCGGCCCCCGGGCACGCCCTCGTCGGCGCGGATGCGCCCGACCAGGCTCGGGTCGGCGCCGGCGGCGTCGAGCGGGGTGGGAACATCCATGAGCTGGACGCCCGGCGCGTCGGCCAGCAGCTCCTGGGCGCGCTCGGGGCTGATCGCGCGTGCGAACTCGGCGTTGATCGCGAGCGAGTGGCCCGTGAAGACGGGCACGCGCACGCAGATGCCGCTCACGAGCAGCTCGGGCAGCTCGAGGATCTTGCGCGACTCGTTGCGCAGCTTCTTCTCTTCATCCGTCTCGCCGAGGCCGTCGTCGACGAAGCTGCCGGCCTGGGGGATGACGTTGAAGGCGATGTTCTTGGGGAACTTCGCCGGCGGCGGGAACTCGACCGCGGCACCGTCGTGCACGAGACCCATCGCGTCTTGCACGATGACGGCGTTGGCCTGCTCGAGCAGCTCTTCCCCGCCCGCGAGGCCCGCGCCCGACACGGCCTGGTAGGTGCTGACGATGAGGCGCTGCAGGCCGGCCTCGGCGTCGAGCACCTTGAGCACGGGCATGGCGGCCATGGTCGTGCAGTTGGGGTTGGCGATGATGCCCTTGACGGCCTGGTCGATCGCGTGCGGGTTGACCTCGCTCACGACCAACGGAACCTCCGGGTCCATGCGCCAGCCCGACGAATTGTCGACCACGGTGACGCCCGCGGCGGCGAAGCGCGGCGCCTGCGCCTTGCTCAACGTCGCGCCCGCGCTGAAGATCGCGACGTCGAGCCCGCTCGGGTCGGCCGTCTCCGCATCTTCCACGACGATCTCGCGATCGCCCCACGGGATGACCGTTCCCGCGCTGCGCGCGCTCGCGAAGAAGCGCAGCTCGCCCACGGGGTAGCCCCGCTCGAGCAGCAGGCGGCGCACGACCGCGCCGACCTGACCGGTGGCGCCGACGACGCCGATGTTGACCGTCGAACCCATGACTACCGCCCCGTTCCTGCGTAGACGACCGCTTCGGCCTCGCCGTCGAGCCCGAAGGCCGTGTGGACGATCTTCAGGGCGTGGTTGAGGATGTCGGCGCGCATGACCACCGAGATGCGGATCTCGGAGGTGCTGATCATCTCCATGTTGATGCGCGCCTCCTTGAGCGCCGTGAACAGCTGCGCCGAGACGCCCGCGCTCGTGCGCATGCCGCCGCCGATCACCGAGAGCTTGCCGATCTGGTCGTCGTAGGCGAGCGACTCGAAGCCGAGGGTCGGCTGGGTCGCGCGCAGCGCCGTGAGCACCTTCTCGCCGTCGCTCTTGGGCAGCGTGAAGCTGATGTCGGTGCGGCTCGTCGCCGCGGTCGACACGTTCTGCACGATCATGTCGATGTTGGCGCCCGTCTCGGCGACGATCGTGAAGATGTCGGCGGCCATGCCGGGGGTGTCGGGCACGCCGACGACCGTGATCTTCGCCTCGCTGAGATCGCCGGCGACGCCGGTGATGATGGGCTCTTCCATGACTTCTCCCTCTTTCGGGGTGACGACCCAGGTGCCCTCATCGGGCGAGAACGACGACCGCACGTGCAGCGTGACGCCGTGGCGGCGGGCGAACTCGACGGCGCGGATGTGCAGCACCTTCGCGCCGGCGGCGGCGAGCTCGAGCATCTCCTCCGTCGTGACGCGGTCGAGCTTGCGCGCGTTCTTGACCACGCGCGGGTCGGCCGTGAAGACGCCGTCGACGTCGGTGTAGATCTCGCACACGTCGGCGCCGAGCGCGGCGGCGAGGGCGACAGCAGTGGTGTCGCTGCCGCCGCGGCCGAGCGTCGTGATGTCGCGGCTGTCGCGGTTGAAGCCCTGGAAGCCCGCGACGATCGCGATGGCCCCCTCGTCGAGCGCCTCCTGCACGCGCACCGGGGTGACGTCGACGATGCGGGCGGCGCCGTGCCGGGCATCCGTGATCATGCCGGCCTGGCTGCCCGTGAACGAGCGCGCGTCGTGACCCATGCTCTTGATGGCCATCGCGAGCAGCGCCATCGAGATGCGCTCGCCGGTGGTGAGCAGCATGTCCATCTCGCGCGGGTCGGGCAGCGGCGCGACCTGGTGGGCGAGGTCGATGAGGTCGTCGGTCGTGTCGCCCATCGCGCTGACGGCGACGACCACCTGGTTGCCGAGCTTGCGGGTCTCGACGATGCGCTTCGCGACGCGCTTGATGCTCTCGGCATCGGCGACCGAGGAGCCGCCGAACTTCTGCACGATGAGGCTCACGGCGGTACTCCTG
>LNFD01000228.1 GCA_001464255.1 Actinomycetales bacterium Ga0077552
CGCTTCGTGCTCGACGACGGCTGGTTCGAGGGCCGCACCGACGACCGCCGTGCGCTCGGCGACTGGACGGTCGACCCCGAGCGCTGGCCTGCCGGCCTGCACCCGCTCGCCGACGCCGTGGTCGCCCGCGGCATGGAGTTCGGCCTGTGGGTCGAGCCCGAGATGGTCAGCCCCGACTCGCGGCTCGCGCGCGAGCATCCCGAATGGATGCTCGCCGAGGCCGCGCCCGAGAGCCAGCATCCCCCCACCTGGCGCTTCCAGCACACGCTCGACCTCACGGTCGACGGGGCCCGCGCGCACGTGCTCGAGTCATTGAGCGCCCTGCTCGCCGAGTACCCCATCGCCTTCCTCAAGTGGGATCACAACCGCGACCAGCACGCCGGCACCGCCGCGGCGCACACGCGCGCCGTGTACGGGCTCATCGACGACCTCCGCGCGCGCTTCCCGCACGTCGCGATCGAGAGCTGCGCCTCGGGCGGCGCGCGCGTCGACCTCGGCATGGCCGCGCGGGTGCATCGCTTCTGGACGAGCGACACGAACGACGCGCTCGATCGGCAGCGCATCCAGCGCTACAGCGGGCTGCTCATGCCGCCCGAGCTGCTCGGCGGCCACGTCGGCGCCCCGCGCGCCCACATCACGGGGCGCACGCACGACCTGTCGTTCCGCCTCGCGACGGCGCTGTTCGGCAGCGCGGGCATCGAGTGGAACGTCACGACCGCCGACGCCGCCCAGCTCGACGCCCTGCGCGACTGGGTCGCGACCGTCAAGCTCGTGCGCCCCCTGCTCACGACGGGCCGCACGGTGCGCACGGATGAGCCCGGCGACGACCGCTACGTGCACGGCCTCGTAGCGCTCGACGGCGCCGAGGCGCTCATCGCGCTCGTGACGCTCGCGACCGCGGCCGTCGCCGTGCCGCCGCCGCTGCGGTTCCCCGGCCTCGACCCCGATCGGCGCTACCGCATCGAACCGCTGACCGTGGGAGGGGCCCCGCACGCGGTGCAGGATGCTCCCCCCGCGTGGCTCACCGACGGCGGCATCACGATCACGGGCCGGCTGCTCGCCGACCTCGGGCTGCCCGTGCCGCTGCTCGCGCCCGAGCAGGCGCTGCTGCTGCGGGCTACTGCCGTCGACTAGGCCCGCAACGCCCTGTGCTCGCTGCTACGCCTGCAGGGCGTAGAGGGCGACCGCACTCGCCGCGGCGACGTTGAGCGAGTCGACGCCGTGCGCCATGGGGATCGTCACGACGACGTCGGCCGCCTCGAGCGCCGCGCGGCTCAAGCCGTCGCCCTCGGTGCCGACGACGATCGCCACTCGCTCGGGCGCGGTCGCCGCGAACTCGCGGAGGCCCACGGCGTCGTCCGCGAGCGCGAGGGCCGCGATCGTGAACCCAGCGGCGTGCAGCTGCGGCACGGCCTTGCTCCACTCGGGCAGGCGCGTCCACGGCACCTGCAGCACCGTGCCCATCGAGACGCGCACGCTGCGGCGGTAGAGCGGGTCGGCGCACCGCGGGGTGATGAGCACGGCATCGGCCCCGAGGCCCGCCACCGAGCGGAAGATCGCCCCCACGTTGGTGTGGTCGACGACGTCCTCCACGATGACGACGCGCCGGGCATCCCGCAGCACCTCGATCACCGTCGGCAGCGCGGGCCGATGCATGCTCGCGAGGGCTCCGCGGTGCAGGTGGAAGCCCGTCAGCGCTTCGAGCACCCCGGCCTCGCCGACGTGCACGGTCACGTCGCGGTCGCCCAGCAGCGCCTCGAGGTCGGGCAGCCAGCGCTCGCTCGTGAGCACCGAGCGCGGCACGTGGCCCGCGCGCAGCGCGCGGCCGATGACCGTGATCGACTCGGCGATGTAGAGCCCGCCCTGCGGCTCGGTCGCGACGCGCAGGGCGACGTCGGTGAGGCGCGCGTAGTCGGCGAGAGCGGGTTCGTCGAGCGTCGTGATGTGCTCGATGCGCATGGATGCCCGCCTTCCGTCCGGCGGACGCGAGTCGCCCTGCCAGCCTCCGGAAACATATCCGAAACTCGAGAGTTCTAGTCTGCGAGGAGGAACCACCGGAGGCCCCATGTCGATCGCCGCACCGCTCGTCGAGCTCGATGCGGCCGCGCGTGCCGCCGTCGAGCAGGCGATCGCGCTGCTGCGCGGCCGGCGCGTCGCCGTGCTGACGGGGGCCGGCGTGAGCACCGACTCGGGAATCCCCGACTACCGCGGCGTCGGCGCGCCCGTGCGCACGCCCATGACCTACAGCCAGTTCCTCGCCGACGAGCCCTACCGCAAGCGCTATTGGGCCGGCAGCCACCTCGGGTGGGAGCGCTTCGCCGCGGCCGGCCCCAACGCGGGCCACCGCACGCTCGCCGACCTCGAGCACGGGGGCGTCGTGACGGGCGTCGTCACGCAGAACGTCGACGGCCTGCACGTGCGCGCCGGCAGCCGCCGGGTCGTCGACCTGCACGGCAGTATGGACCGCGTCACGTGCCTGCACTGCGGCCAGACCTTCGACCGCGGCGCGATCGCCGAGCGCATCGCGCGCCTCAACCCCTGGCTGAGCGACGCCGACGCGACGATGAACCCCGACGGCGACGCCGAGGTGGCCGACGTCTCGCGCTTCCAGGTGCCCGAGTGCTCGGTCTGCGGCGGCACCCTGAAGCCCGACATCGTGTTCTTCGGCGAGTTCGTGCCGCCCGTCAAGTTCGAGGAGGCGCGCGGCATCGTGGCGCGATCGGATGCTCTGCTCGTGCTCGGCTCGTCCCTCGTCGTCAACTCGGGCATCCGGCTCGTCGGGCTCGCGGCCAAGAAGCGCATCCCCACGATCATCGTGAACCGCGGCGAGACGAAGGCCGACGCCCGCGCCGCCCTCAAGATCGACGCAGGAACGACCGAGACGCTCGCCGCGTTCAGCGAGGCGCTGCTGACCTAGTCGACGCACGACGCGTTCGTGAGGGATGATCAACGCATGATGCGAATGATCATGGCCGTTGCCGCCATCCCGACCCTTCTCGTCGCGCTTGCCGGGTGCAGCGCGCCCGAGCCCGAACCGACGGCCACAGCGTCCCGTGAACCGGAGTCCAGCGCGACGGCTCCGCTCATGGACGTTCCGTCCGGCGACGCGAACTGGGAGTGCGGGCACGTGAGCGCGCTCCTGGGCATCCAGTCCCGGTCGGAGTGGGAGCTCGAGAACGGCGTCATCGACCAGGCTGTCTTCGACGCGCGCGCTGCGGGCTTGGTCGACGCCTGGACGCAGCTCCCCCAGGGGCAATCCGATGTGTCCCCTGCGTTGCAGGAGGCAAGTGTCGCCGCGTCGGACGGGATCGGCCGCGACAACACCGCGTTCGCGCGGGCGATCGACATGTTGGGCTCAACGTGCGATGGCGCCGGGTCGGTCGTCATCATCGGCGCCCTGCCGGAGATGGGCGGCTGAGCACTCGACCGTCGCCCCGGTTCGAGCGCCCTACGATTGACGGGGCCGACGAAAGGGATTCTTCATGACGGTGTTCGCACTCGTGCGCCACGGCGAGACCGATTGGAACCGCGAGCGGCGCATCCAGGGCTCCACCGACATCCCGCTCAATGACACCGGGCGCGAGCAGGCCCGTGCGACCGGTGAGCTGCTCGCGAGCCGCCGCTGGACGGCGCTCGTGGCCTCGCCCCTGTCGCGCGCCGCCGAGACCGCCCGCATCATCGGCGACCACGTCGGTCTCGGCGACCCCGAGCTCGAGCGGCGCCTGGCCGAGCGCGACTACGGCGAGGCCGAGGGGCTCACGGGCCCCGAGATCGACGCGAGGTTCCCCGACGGCGCCGACGTGCCCGGGCGCGAGCCGCGCGAGGCCGTCGCGGAGCGGGCGGTCGCCGCCCTGCACGATCTCGCGGCGCGGCATCCGGGCGAGGCGGTCATCGTCGTCGCGCACGGCGGCGTCATCCGCAGCGTGCTCGAGACGGTCGCGCCCGGTCGGCATCGCGAGCCGATCACCAACGGCTCGGTGCACTCCTTCCGCCACGCCGATGGAGCGATCGAGCTCGTCGCCTTCGACGACCCCATCGACGAGCAGTCGATCTTCCCGCTCGCCGACGACTTCGAGCAGCAGAACCGGCTCGCCGAGCGCGAGCGCGAGGGCCGCTGATGGCCAGCGGCCCCGAGCGGTTCCTGGCCGCGACGGCGCACCTGCCGATCAGGCCCCGGCGGATGCCCGACTCGACCCACACGGCCGCCGAGGCCGCGGCCGCTGTCGGCTGCGAGGTCGGCGCGATCGTCAAGTCGCTCGTCTTCGTCGCGGTGCACAGCGATGACACGAGAGAGTCCGTGCTCGCGCTCGTGTGCGGCGACAACCGCGCCGACCTCGATGCTCTCGCCGCGGTGCTCGGCGCCAGCATCGAGAAGGCAGACGCGAAGACCGTCAAGGAGGCGACGGGCTACTCGATCGGCGGCGTGCCCCCGGTCGGGCATCCCGCTCCCGTGCGCACGGTCGTCGACCGCGACCTGCTGCGTTTCGAGACCGTGTGGTCGGCGGCGGGCAGCGCCTACGACGTCTTCCCGGCGAGCCCGCAGCAGCTCGTCGAGTGGGCGGGCGGCGGGCTCGCCGACATCGGCACGCGTTAGCGTCGACCCAGCGCCGCCTGCTCGCGCAGCAGCTCGAGCAGCACCGCGGCCGACCGGCTCCAGTCGAAGCGCGCGGCTTCGGCGGGTGCAGCGGCCGAGCGGCGCTCCCACTCCCCCGCGGCCAGCAGCTCGGTGATGCGGGCCGCGACGGCCTGAGCATCCCCCACCGCCGCATACAGCGCCGTGTCGCCGCCGATCTCGCGGAAGATCGGGATGTCGCTGACCACGACGGGCGTGCCGCGCCCCATGGCCTCGACGAGCGGGATGCCGAAGCCCTCGTCGCGCGAGGCCGTCACGAGAGCCGTGGCGCGGTCGAGCAGGTCGGCGTACTCCTCGTCGCTCACGCCGTCGTGCACGACGAGCGAGCCCGCGGGCGCGGCGGCTTCGAAGCGCGCGCGGTCGGCCGGGCGGATGCGGCTCAGCAGATGCAGCCGCGCGCCCGGCAGGTGGTGCAGCGCCGCGACGAGCGTGTCGACGCCCTTGTAGGGCATGAACGAGCCCATGTAGACGAGCTCGATGCCCTCCGGGCGCGTGCGCGGCGCGACGGTTGCCGGCCGGTCGGCGGCGTTCGGCACGACGGTGATCGAGCGCCGCGTGAGCCGGTGCTGACGCATGAGCGCGCGCGTCGTCTCGCTCACCGTCACGACCGCGTCGGCGCGGTTCAGCAGCAGCCGCTGCGGCCACCACGCCAGGTGGTACAGCCGCCACCCGAGGCGCACGGGCCAGGGCAGGTCGCGCGGCGGCGTCGGATGCGCGTAGTAGATGAGATCGTGCAGCGTGAGCACGAGCGGGTAGCGCCGCCCGAGCGCCCCCATGGTCTGCATGGGGCTGAAGACGACGTCGGGGCGCACACGATTGACCTGCAGCGCCACGAAAGGCTCACGCGGGCTCGTGGGGCCGCTCACGCGGTGCCAGGGCAGCCCGGCCGGAAGCATCGCGAGCTGCCGCTCGTCGCTGATGAGCAGCTCGAGCGACTCGGTCGCGGCCAATTGCTCGCGCAGGGCATCCACGAGGCCCGCCGTGAACCGGCTGATGCCGTCGTGGCGGGGAAACCGCACGTAGCGGCAGTCGACGACGATCTTCACGAGCTAGGCCAGGAACTCACGGATGGCCGTGGCCGCCTCGACCGGCTTCTCGTAGTGCACGAGGTGCCCGACGCCCTCGATGACCTCGAGGCGGGCATCCGGGAACAGCGTCACGAGGTGCCGCTGCGCCTCCAGCGGCGTAATGTCGTCCTCGTCGGCGACGATCAGCAGGGTGCTCGGCGCGACGTCGGCGGCGTACTCCGAGACATCGTGCGAGACGGATGCCCGGAACGCCTCGAGCAGGCTGTCGCGGTTCGCGAAGGCCGAGAAGTAGCGGTCGTGCTCCTCGTGGATCCACCGCAGCAGGGACTTGTCGTCGGTCTTCGCCATCGTCACGCTCATGATGCGCGTGACGAGGCGGCTGCGCAGCACTGCGAAGCCGAGCGCCTCGGGCAGAGCGGCGCCCGCGCGGTAGAAGCCGACGGCGAGGCGCGTGAGCACGCCGCGCGGCCCCGCGAGCGCGTTCTGACCAATGGGGTTCACGAGCACGACGCGCGGCGTCGGCACGCCGCTCGCGACCGCGGCCGCCACCACGATCGAGCCGAACGAGTGCCCGAGCAGCACCGCCGTGCCGTGCACGCCCGCGGCGTGCAGGAAGGCGTCGAGCCACGCGACGTAGCCCTTGATGTCGTGCGCGCGGTCGGCGAGCGGCGCGCTCGTGCCGAACCCGGGCAGGTCGGGGGCGAGGAAGCGGATGCCCGGCAGCTGCGCCACGACCGGACCCAGCCCGTGGTGATCGCCCCGGAAGCCGTGCACGAGCACGACCGTGCGGTCGGCATCGGCGGGGCCGTACTCGACGAGGTGCGTCGAGACCCCGAGCACCTCGAGCGTGCGGTCGCGAGCGGGGATGCGCGCGAGGGCGTCGGCGTACGGAGAAGGGGCGCTCATCGTGATTAGTCTAGGCAGGTGTCGTTCACCGCCCCCATCACCCTGCCCGGCCTCGCTCTCGACCCGCAGTGGCATCGCCGCAGCGTCTTCTACGAGGTCATGGTGCGCTCGTTCATGGATTCGAACGGCGACGGCATCGGCGACCTCGCCGGGCTGATCAGCAAGCTCGACTACCTGCAGTGGCTCGGCGTCGACGCCCTCTGGCTGCCGCCGTTCTTCCAGAGCCCCCTGCGCGACGGCGGCTACGACGTCGCCGACTACACGGCGGTGCTGCCCGAGTTCGGCACGGTCGAGCAGTTCCGCGAGCTCGTGACGAAAGCGCACGAGCGCAACATGCGCATCGTCATCGACCTCGTCATCAACCACACGAGCGACCAGCACCCGTGGTTCCAGGCCTCTCGGGAGGATCCCGAGGGGCCATACGGCGACTACTACGTCTGGAGCGACACCGACGAGAAGTACGAGAACGTGCGCATCATCTTCGTCGACACGGAGGAGTCGAACTGGGCGTTCGACCCCGTGCGCCGGCAGTTCTACTGGCACCGCTTCTTCTCGCACCAGCCCGACCTCAACTTCGAGAACCCCAAGGTGCACGACGAGATCTTCGACGTCGTGCGGTTCTGGGCCGACCTCGGGGTCGACGGCTTCCGCCTCGATGCCATCCCGTACCTCTACGAGTCCGACGGCGGATCGGGCGAGAGCGAGCCGCCCACCCACCACTTCATCGCGAAGCTGCGGACGATGATGGATCGCGAGTATCCCGGCCGTGTGCTCATCGCCGAGGCGAACCAGTGGCCGAGCGAGGTCGCCGAGTTCTTCGGCACCGACGAGCAGCCCGAGTGCCACATGGCCTTCGACTTCCCCGTCATGCCGCGCATCTTCTACGCCCTCCGCTCGCAACAGGCCACCGAGCTGCAGCGCCAGCTGAGCGAAGAGGTCGCCGCGCCCGAGGGAAGCGCCTCTCACGCTCGAGATGGTCAGCGAGGAGTACCGGCAGGCGATGTACGGCTGGTACGCCTACGACCCGCGCATGCGCGCCAACATCGGCATCCGCCGCCGGCTCGCGCCGCTGCTCGACAACTCGCGCGCCGAGCTCGAGCTCGCGCACGCGCTGCTCTTCAGTCTGCCCGGCAGCCCGTTCCTGTACTACGGCGACGAGATCGGCATGGGCGACAACATCTGGCTGCCCGACCGCGACAGCTCGCGCACGCCCATGCAGTGGACCCCCGACCGCAACGCGGGCTTCTCGCACGCCGACCCGGGCAAGCTCTACCTGCCGGTCGTGCAGTCGCTCGTCTACCACTACAACCAGATCAACGTCGAGAGCCAGCTCGCGCAGTCGCGGT
>LNFD01000229.1 GCA_001464255.1 Actinomycetales bacterium Ga0077552
GCACGCCACGGGGCACGACGAAGAACTCACCGGGTTCGAGCACGACCTCGTCGCGGTTCTCGAGCTGAATACGCAGTCGGCCCGAGATGACCCAGAACAGCTCGTCTTCGTTCTCGTGCGCGTGCCACACGAACTCGCCCAGCAGCTTCGCGACCTTCACGTACTGGTCGTTGACCTGGCCGATGATGCGCGGGGTCCAGTGATCGGTGACCTTCGCGAGCTCGGCCGCGATCGTCGTCGTGTTCATCACAGTGACGTACTTCCCTTCTCCAGTGGTGGTTCTCATTAACTCGCTGACTGCAGGGCACGCGCTCGCTTCGCGACCGCGCCAGCGAAGGCCGACTCCCACACCCGGTAGCCGAGCGCGGAAGGGTGGAACTGGTCCCACGTGAACTCGGCCCACGACTGCCGACCGCGCCGCTTCTCGGTGACGCGGTGCAGCGGCGCGAAGGCAAGTCGGCGGGCGTGCACGAGCTCGGCGATGACGCGCGAGGCGCGCACAGCATCCTGTTCGCGGGGCCCGAAGTGGAAGCACGGCAGGTCGGCGACGATCGTGTGCGGCGGCAGTGCCGCGAGCAGGCGGCCGACCTCGTCGGCGAAGCGCTCGGGGTCGTAGGCGGCCATGTCGTTGGCCCCGATCGCGACGGTCACGAGGTCGGGCTCGAGTGCGGCGAGCGCCGGCAGCTGCCGATCGAGAGCGTCGGCGAGCCGAGCGCCGTAGCGCGAGAGGTTGACGACCCGCACCGTGCGCCCCGTTCGGCGCTGCAGTCGCGCGGCGAGCAGGCCGACGTAGCTCGCGTCGAGGTCGCGCGCGCCCACGCCCTGCGCCGCCGAGTCGCCGATCGCCACGTAGAGCAGCTCGCCCGGCTGCTGCGCGCGTCGTGCCCAGGCCCGCCGCCGCGCGTTCGTGAACGGAGTGCGCAGCGTCCAAGCCATGCACGCATCGTAGCCACGACGAGTGGATGCTCCGCCGCGGCCGCCCCCGGTTCGACCCGCCCGCCCGGCTGTACTAAACTCTCCCGCGGTGACGTGTCCGAGCGGCCGAAGGTGCAACTCTCGAAAAGTTGTGTGGGTGTTGAGCCCACCGTGGGTTCAAATCCCACCGTCACCGCCAGTGTCCTGTCTCAGGACATAGGAAACCTCCGAACCTATTGGTTCGGAGGTTTCCTGCGTTTCTGGGGTCCTCTTGGTCGTCCCGTGGGCTGATAGTCGCGGCTGGTATCGATCGTGAGCTCGCGCAGGAGCTCGCCGGTTGCAGCATTGATGATCGTGACATCGAGGTCGTTCACGAGCACGAGGACGTGGGTTCCCGTGTGGGTTCGGCTGATGCCGATGTGGTGCAGTCGGCCTGCGACGCGCAGGGTGATGCAGCCGGTGGTGTCGACGCGGTCGTGACGGACGCGGGTGTGGTTATCTGCGTCTCTCGCTCCTGCTCTCGGGGAGTCTTTCGGCAGGGCGAGGTAGCGCGCTGCCGGGGTCGAGTGGTGCGGCAGGGACCGGTGTGGGCGGCGCTCGTTGTATTCCTCGGCGAACTGATCGAGCAACAGCTGCAGTTCCTCCAGGGTGGCCGGCTGGGGGTCGTGGGCGCGTAGCCAGTTCTTCATCGTCTGCTGGAAGCGCTCGACCTTGCCTTGAGTTTGCGGGTGTGAGGGAGAACCGTTCTTCTGCACGATGTTTCGGTTTCGCAGCTCGGCTTCGAAGGCGTTGCGGCCGCCTCGGCGACCGAAGCCGGAGTGTTTGACGGTGAAGACCATGCCGTTATCGGTCAGCGTTGAGGCCGGATTCCCGTGCTTTTCGGCAGCAAGTCGGAAGGTGGCGACCACGATCGGGGTGGTGACGGCCTTGTGGGCGGTGAGTGAGATTGCGAAGCGGGTGCAGTCATCCAGCCAGCTCAGGATCTCGGTGTTCGAGCCGTTGGCGAGGCGATAATGGGTGAAGTCGGATTGCCAGCACTGGTTGGGCAGGTCGGCTTCGAAGCGAATGTAGGAGGCTTTGGGGCGCTTCTTCGGCTCGAGCTCGATGAGACCTGCGCGTCGCAGTGTGCGCCAGATTGTCGCGGGTGAGACGACCGAGCCGTGGTGATGCTGCAGGTGCCAGGCGATGGTCTGAGCACCGGCATCAAGACCCTTCTCGGTGAGCTGTTCGCGCAGCGTCAGGATCAGCTCGACGGTCTGCGCGGGAATCGCGTTCGGGGTGCGGTGGGGTCGTCGAGAGTGCGGCTCGAGGGCGGCGTCGCCTTCTCGGCGCCACCGCGTCATGAGTTTCGAGACCCATCCCTTGGAGACGCCGTAGGTGCGGGCGGCCTCTGCTTGAGAGAGGCCCTGGATGGTGATGGCGGTGATGATCAAGCGCGCTTTGGACACCTGTCTGAGCGTGCCGGGAAGTTTCCTATGTCGTGAGACAGGGGTTTCCTATGTCCTGAAACTAGACACCACCGTCACCGCCAGTTGACTGAGTCAGACCCTGACTCATCCAGTACAGTGAACGCCCCCGATCCTCGCGGCTCGGGGGCGTTTCTGTTGGTCGGATGAGGTGAGGCGATCATGCCGAACGGGCCAGCTGCGGCAGGTACACTCAGCGGGTCAAGGGGAGTACTCCCTCGAAGCCGACTCGTCATTACGGGCACGCGATCGTGCCCCGGGCGGCTTGTCCCGGTTCGCCGGGGCGGAAGAGACCTTGGTCATTCATCGACTGACCAAGGAGTACCCCTATGGGCGTGACGCCCCTCATCTGGATCATCACCATTGCGGTCACGGTCGCGTTCTTCATATGGGAGTTCTACGCCCACGTTCGCAAGCCTCACGAACCGACGATCGCCGAGTCGGCAAAGTGGTCGGTGTTCTACATCGCCCTCGCCCTGCTGTTCGGCGTCGGTATCGGCATGGTCTCGGGGTGGCAGTTCGGGGGCGAGTACTTCGCCGGGTACTCTTCGTCTTCCTGCTCGTCATGAGCGCCTTCGCGGTGCCCAAGATGTACCAGCAGAAGGTGCTATTGATCGGGATCGCGATCGCCCTGATCATGCGCGGCATCTTCATCGCCGTGGGAGCCACGCTCATCGCGAACTTCTCGTGGATCTTCTACATCTTCGGCGCGCTGCTGCTCGTGCTCGCCTACCGACAGGCCTTCGCCTCGCACGACAGCGACCCGCAGAACCTGCGCCTCGCACGACAGCGACCCGCAGAACCTGCGCCTCGTGAAATTCGCCCGCCGACACCTGCCGTTCGTCGATCAGTACCACGAGGACAAGCTCTCCGTGAGGATCGACAGCAAGCGCTTCTTCACGCCGATGCTGCTCGTGATCATCGCCATCGGCTTCGTCGACCTCATCTTCGCGGTCGACTCGATCCCCGCCATCTACGGTCTGACCGAGGAGGCGTACATCGTCTTCACCGCGAACGCTTTCGCGCTCATGGGCCTTCGCCAGCTGTACTTCCTCATCGGCGGCCTGCTCGAGCGGCTCGTCTACCTCGCGCAGGGCCTCGCGGTCATCCTGTCGTTCATCGGCATCAAACTCATCTCGCACGCCCTCAAGGTCAACGAGCTGCCGTTCATCAACGGCGGCGAGCCCGTGAAGTGGGTGCCCGAGATCCCGATCTGGTTCTCGCTGGGATTCATCGCCACGACGATCGTCGTCGCGACCGTGCTGAGCCTGCTGAAGACGCGGAAGGACGCCAAGCGCGAGGCGGCCCCGGAGGATGCCGCGGCCGAGCGCGAGGTCGCGAGCTAGCGCCCGCGCTCGTCAGAGCCAGTGCGGGTAGTGCGCCTCGACGACATTGGGGTGCGAGCGCACGCGGCTCTTGAGCCAGTTCACTCCGAACACCGGATGCAGCGGGTTGTCGGGGTCGAGGGTGACACCCTCGGCCTCGGCGGCCAGCTCGGGAGGCAGGGCGATCGTCGGGATCTCGGCGTCGAGCGCCGGCCCGAAGAAGAACGGCACCGAGATGCGGGTGTCGCCCGGAGCGGGCGACTGCACGCGGTGCAGGGTGGCCTTGAGGTAGCCGTTCGTCGCGATCTCGAGCAGCTCGCCGATGTTGACGACGAAGGCGCCGGGTACGGCGGGGGCGTCGATCCACTCGCCGTCCTTCTCGACCTGCAGCCCGCCCTTGCCCTCTTCGACGTACAGCAGCGTCAGCACGCCGAGGTCTTTATGCGCACCGACGCCCTGCGTGCCCTCGGCCTGCTCGCGCCCCGGGTAGCGCGCGATCTTGAGGTGCGGGGAGGCATCGCCGGCGAAGGCGGCGTCGAAGGTGTCGGCCGGGGCGCCGAGCGCCTCGGCCCACGACCGCAGCAGGGTGACGCTGACGGCGCCGAGGCGGTCCATCCACTCGGTCGCGACCTCGCGCAGGGCGGTCAGCCCGGCGGGCCAGAGGTTGGGGCCCTCGAGCGCCCAGAAGTCGGGCACTCCGGGGCCGAGGGGCACAGCATCCCGCTCGGCGCCGATGTCGATCTGCTCGCGCCAGTCGGTCGCGCCGCGCGTGAGCTCGCCGCCCATGCGTGTGTAGCCGCGGAAGTGCGGGCTGAGCGTGTTCTCGATCGCGAGCTTCTCGGCTTCGGGCAGGGCGAAGAAGGCCCGTGCCGTGGCCATCATGCGGTCGGTGAGCTCGGGGCCGATGCCGTGGCCGACGAGAAAGAAGAAGCCGATCTCATGGGTCGCGCGGCGCAGTTCGTCGCGGAAGCGGGCGGCGTCGGCGGCGGTGCCGTCGAGCAGGGACAGGTCGAGGATGGGCAGCGTGCGCATGCGAGGGGTCTCCGGAGTCGTGTGTCGAGAGGGTTGTCGGGGGCGGGCGCGAAGAGGGCGCACCGGGGAGCTAGTTCGCGAGGGGAACTAGCGACAACAGCGACAACACGATGACAGGCGCATGATGGCTCGACCGTAGCAGCAGCCCGATCGATAGCGCAAAGGGGGTTGCTTAATACCCAGGGGGGGTATACCGTATCGCCCATGAACGAGACGCACGCACACCACGATCACGCCACCGCCACCGCCACCGCCACCGCCACCACCGCGGCGCCGATGGGCGGGGCACGGCGGCCACGGCGGCCACGGCGGGCACGGTGGTCACGCGGGCCATGGCGACCACGTCGCCATCTTCCGCCGCCTCTTCTGGTGGAACCTCCTCCTCGCCATCCCCGTCGTCGGGTTCAGCGCGATGTTCGCGAGGGTCCTGGGCTACGAGCTGCCGGGCATCCCGGGCATCGAATGGGTCTCGCCCGTGCTCGGCACTGTCATCTTTGTGTGGGGCGGCCGCCCGTTCCTCACGGGCGCCGTCGACGAACTGAAGGCGCGCCGCCCCGGCATGATGCTGCTCATCGGCCTCGCCATCACGACGGCCTTCCTCTCGAGCATGGGCGCGAGCCTCGGCCTGCTCTCGCACGAGCTCGACTTCTGGTGGGAGCTCGCGCTGCTCGTCGTGATCATGCTGCTCGGCCACTGGATCGAGATGCGGTCGCTCGCGCAGACCACGAGCGCGCTCGACTCGCTCGCTGCGCTGCTGCCCGACGAGGCCGAGCGCGTCACGGCCGACGGCGTCGAGACGGTGAGCCCCGCCGACCTGGGCGTGGGCGATCTCGTCATCGTTCGCCCGGGTGCGCGCGTGCCCGCCGACGGAACGATCGCCGAGGGCTCGGCAGTCGATGATCACGGGCGAGTCGCGCACCGTGCGCCGCGAGCCCGGCGACACCGTCGTGGCGGGCACCGTCGCGACCGACTCGGGCGTGCGCGTGAGCGTCACGGCCGTGGGCGACGACACGGCCCTCGCGGGCATCCGCCGCCTCGTCGCCGAGGCGCAGGCCTCGTCGTCGCGCGCGCAGCGCCTCGCCGACATCGCCGCCGCGTGGCTGTTCTGGTTCGCGCTCGGCGCGGCCGCGATCACCGCGATCGTCTGGTTCTCGCTCGGGATGCCCGGCGACGCGATCATCCGCACCATCACCGTGCTCGTCATCGCGTGCCCCCACGCGCTCGGCCTCGCGATCCCCCTCGTGGTGTCGATCGCCACCGAGCGCGCGGCCCGCGGCGGCGTGCTCGTGAAAGACCGCCTCGCGCTCGAGCGCATGCGCACCGTCAGCGCCGTGCTGTTCGACAAGACCGGCACGCTCACGAAGGGCGCCCCGACCGTGACCGCGGTCGAGACCGCGGGCACCCACACCGAGGACGAGCTGCTTGCCCTCGCCGCCGCCGCCGAGAACGACAGCGAGCACCCGCTCGCGAAGGCGATCGTGCGGGCCGCGACGGAGCGCGGGATCAGCATCCCGACCGCCACGGAGTTCACCTCGAGCCCCGCGCTCGGCGTCACGGCGCAGGTGAACGGCCGCACCGTGAGCGTTGGCGGCCCCGGCATGCTCGAGCGGCACGGCGCCGGCGAGCTCGCCGTCGCCGACACGTGGCGCGAGCAGGGCGCGATCATCCTGCACGTGCTCGTCGACGAGGAGGTGGTCGGCGCGCTCGCGCTCGCCGACGAGATCCGCGCCGAGTCGCGGCTGGCGGTGGATGCCCTGCACGAGCTCGGCATCACCGTCGTCATGATCACCGGCGACGCGGAGGCCGTGGCGCACTCGGTCGCCGCCGAACTCGGTATCGACCGCGTCTTCGCCGGGGTGCGCCCGCAGGACAAGGCGGCGAAGGTCGCCGAGCTTCAGGCCGAGGGCCTGAGCGTGGCGATGGTCGGCGACGGCGTCAACGACGCCCCGGCGCTCGCCGCGGCCGATGTCGGCATCGCGATCGGGGCTGGCACCGATGTGGCGATCGGCTCGGCCGGGGTGATCCTCGCGAGCGACGACCCGCGCTCGGTGCTCTCGGTCATCGAGCTCTCGCGCGCGAGCTACCGCAAGATGAAGCAGAACCTGTGGTGGGCGGCCGGCTACAACCTCATCTCGGTGCCACTCGCGGCGGGCGTGCTCGCACCCATCGGGTTCATCATGCCGATGTCGATCGGGGCGCTGCTCATGTCGGCCTCGACCGTGGTGGTCGCACTCAACGCGCAGCTGCTGCGCCGGCTAGACCTCCGGCCCGAGCGCATCACGTCGGCCGAGCGCGCTCCGTCGATCGAGCACGTTCAGCCCGCGCACCGTTGACGCCCAGGCGGCGTGGGGGCCGAGTGGCTACCGTCATCGCATGACCACGATGACCGCACTCGCCTCCACGCCGCTCACCCTGCTCGACGGCCGGGTGACCACCTTCGGCGAGTTCGCCGACAAGGTCGTGCTCGTCGTGAACGTGGCCTCGCGCTGCGGGCTCGCGCCGCAGTACGCGGGGCTCGAGCAGCTGCAGAAGACCTACGGCGACCGCGGCTTCACCGTGATCGGCCTGCCCTCGAACCAGTTCCTGCAAGAGCTGTCGAGCGAGGAGAAGATCGCCGAGTACTGCAGCGCGACGTGGGGCGTCACGTTCCCGATGACCGAGAAGGTCAAGGTCAACGGCAAGAACCGCCACCCGCTCTACGCCGAGCTCGTGCAGGCGCCCGACGCGCACGGCATGGCCGGCCCGGTCACCTGGAACTTCGAGAAGTTCCTCGTGCTGCCGACCGGCGAGGTGCACCGCTTCCGCCCGAACGTGAAGCCCGATGCGCCGGAGATCGTAGCGTTGATCGAGGCGAACCTGCCGGCCTGACCTCAGAGGCGCGCAGCCACCCACTCCTGCGCGGCCTGCAGCTCGCCGCTGTCGATGCCGTGGCCGCCGGGGCGGCCGATGCGGGTGACGGATGCCCCGTGCGCGGTCGCCGTGCGCTCGAGCACGTCGACGCTCGCCGCGGGGGCCATCGGGTCGCAGATGCCGTTGAGCAGCAGCAGCTCGACCCCGGTCAGGTCGCCGATCGGGTCGTGGTCGCCGAAGGGGTACATGCCCGAGAACGCGACGACCCGGGTGAGCACGCCCGGGTGCAGCAGCGCGGTGGCCAGGGCGATGTTGGCGCCGTTGCTGAATCCGACGGCGGTGAGCGGGGCATCCCCCAGCGCGTACTCCTCGCGCGCCGCCGTGATGAAGGCGGCGAGCTCGCCCGCCCGCACGATGACGTCGTCGACGTCGAAGACGCCCTCGCCCATGCGGCGGAACCAGCGAGCGGCACCGCCCTCGCGCACCCGCCCGCGCGGCGAGAGCACCGACGCGCGGGGGTCGAGGGGGGCGGCGAGGGCGGTGATCTCGGTCTCGGTGCCGCCCGTGCCGTGCAGCGTCAGCAGCACGGGCGCGCCCGGCTCGCCGGGCACGAACACGTGCGGCCAGGCGGCCAGGCCTCCGTCGGGCAATTCGCTCACGCGGCGACCTCGGGATTGTTCTCGGCGGGCAGGGTCACCGGGATGACGGCGTGCTCGATCTGCTCGCGCGAGGGCTCGAGCCACGGCGGCAGCTTGAGCGAGCGGCCCAGCTCGAGCAGGGGCTCGTCGATGTCGAACCCGGGGGTGTCGGTCGCGATCTCGAAGAGCACGCCGCCGGGCTCGCGGAAGTAGATGCTCGTGAAGTACTGCCGGTCGAGGATCTCGGTGACGCGGTGCCCCTTGCTCGCGAGCTCGTCGCGCCACTGCTGCTGTGTGGCCTGGTCGGGCACGCGGAAGGCGATGTGGTGCACGGTGCCGCCAGCGGTGAGGCCCGGCTGCACGAGGTTCGAGGAGTGCACGTCGACGAGCGCGCCGGGCATGCCCTCACCCGCGGCGAGGCGGGTGCGGTTGCCCTCCTGCTCGACCACGCGCATCCCCAGGTCGTTCACCATGAGGGCGATCGTCTGCTCGGCGTCGCGCACCGTGAGCACGCTCGAATGCTGTCCGCGGATGGCGTGCTCGGCCGGCACGCTCGCGGAGTCCCACGGGTCGCGCGGGTCGTGCTCGTGCGTCGCGACGAGCTCGATCTGCAGGCCGTCGGGGTCGTGCACGAGCAAGCGCTCCTCGCTCGAGGAGGTCGAGGTGATGCGCGCCTCGGCGCCGACCGAGGCGAAGTGGTCGACCCACCAGCCGAGCGAGCCCGCGGGCACCGAGAAGGCCGTCGAGGTCGACTGGCCCGCGCCGATGCGACCCTGCTGGATGCCGCGCCACGGGAAGAAGGTCATGAGGCTGCCGGGTCGGCCCGACTCGTCGCCGTAGTAGAGGTGGTACGTGCCGGGGTCGTCGAAGTTGACGGTCTTCTTCACGAGCCGCAGCCCGAGCCCGGTGATGTAGAAGTCGATGTTCTTCTGGGGGTCGCCCGCGATCGCGGTGACGTGGTGCAGGCCCTCGGTGGTTGCGGTCATGACCGATGCTCCTTCGTGTGGTCGCTCGATGATATCGATGCAAACGCATAGAGCGCGAGGGGTATTCCCCATCGGCGGCCGTTCAGCCTCGCGGCTTAGCGTTGCTCCATGCTCGAACCGTTGCGGCAGCTGCTGCGCCGCCCCGCTCCGCCCGCGGAGTACTGCGCCACGATCGTGGTCATGAGCGCCGTGACGAAGCTGGATGCCCTCGCCATCGTCGCCCTCGCCGTCGACCGCCCCGTCGAGCGGCAGCGCACTATGCGCCCGCTCGTCGTGCTCGACGGCGGCGACCGCGACGGCGCCTGGGTCGAGATCGAGATCCCCAAGTTCGGCGAGCCGCCGCCCCTCGCGATCGACGTCTACTCGACGATCAGCGACGACCACGCGCGGCTGCACGCCCTGTCGCTGCTGGCCCAGCTCGAGCAGTACACCGGCTGGCGCATCCGCCCCGACTTCACCGTCTGATCGCGGTTCGCGTCTGGCGCGTCGCGACGCGACCGGCTTAGCATCCGAG
>LNFD01000230.1 GCA_001464255.1 Actinomycetales bacterium Ga0077552
ATGACGGTGCGGCCGATGCGCTCGACCGTGCCGAGGCTGCCGTTGACCCAGCGCGGGTGGCCGTCGCCGCCCGTGTCGTTGCGCAGGAACATCACCTGCGCGCCGACCTTGAGCTGCAACTCCTCATCGGCCGGGTAGCCGCCCTTCGGCCCGAACTCTCCGGCGATGTCGGCACGGGCGGTCTTGGGGTCTCCGGGCAGGCGGCGCAGAGCATCCGCGTTGATGCGGGTGACGGTCGCATTCGTCGTCGCCAGCGTCAGCACGCCGTCATCGGGGGCGGGGCGCGCGCCGGCCTCGTTGAGCGCTCACCCGATCTCGGGGGTGACCGTGCCGTGCC
>LNFD01000231.1 GCA_001464255.1 Actinomycetales bacterium Ga0077552
GCGAGCTGGTACGGGTCGCCGAAGAGCACCACCTGCACGCCCCCGAACGGCTCGTGCCGCCGCCCGCGCGCCTGACGCAGACGGCGGTCGATGGCGTCCATGAGGTCGGCGCTCACCATCGAGACCTCGTCGATCACGACGGTGTCGATCGAGGCGAGCAGGCGGCGCAGCTCGGGCGGGTCGTCGAAGTCGTGGTCGGCGATGAGCCCGATCGGAAGCCGGAACAGCGAGTGGATGGTCTGACCGCCCACGTTCAGGGCGGCCACCCCCGTCGGCGCGCACACGACCACCGTGCGCTCGGTCGCCGCGATGAACGCCTCGAGCAGCGTCGACTTGCCCGTGCCCGCACGCCCCGTCACGAAGACGTGCTCGCGCGTCGACTCGATGAGCTCGAGCACCGCGGCCTGCTCGGGGCTGAGGGAGGCGGACGACCCCGACATGGTGTTCCGCCCTCCGTCACGCCGCCGATCGGCGGTCTTCCACTGTAGCCGCGGGCCGCAGCTAGGCTCGCACGCGCGGCGGGTTCGCGCGCGCGGCGTGCGTAGGCTGGGCCCATGACCCGGGCAGCGCTCGTGTGGGGAGGAGCCGCGGCGGCCATCCTCGGCCTCGGCGGTCTCGCCCTGGCTGTCGTGATCGTGACGACCGCGACCCCCGCCGACCACGTGCAGCGCTACCTCGACGCGCTCGCGCGCGACGACCTCGCCACCGCCGCACGGCTCGCCGGCCTCGAGCCGCCCACCGCGATGCCGCTCGGCGACGCGGGCGAGCCGGGCATCCACCGCATCATCAGCACCGAGACCGCCCCCGACGGCGTCGTGACGGTCATCGCCGAGTACGGCGATGAGCAGGATGCCGTGCGCGTGCCCTTCCGCCTCGAACCCGCACCGCCGACCCTCGGCCTCGTGCCCGCCTGGGCCTTCGTGCGGCCGCCCGTCGGCGAGATCGAGGTCGTCGCCGACCAGCACGACCGGCTCGTCGTGAACGACCGCGCCCTCCGCACCCCCGGCGCGGGCGAGGCCGTGCAGGTGATCGCCTTCGTGCCGGCGCGTGTGACCGTGTCGCTCGCCGAGCCGCTGCTGCGCGCCGAGTCGGTGACGACGCGGGTCGCGGCGAGCGGCGGCCGGATCGTGCTCGCGGTGCGCCCGAGCGAGCGACTCGAGCGCACGGTGCGGCGCGAGCTCGAGGAGGTGCTGCTCGCGTGCACCGAGCAGCGGGTGCTGCAGCCCGCGGGCTGCCCCTTCGGCATCGAGGTCGTCGACCGCGTGATCGAGCCGCCGGTGTGGGGCCTCGACGACGCGCTCGACCTCATCATCGAGCCGGGCGACGAGCCCGGCGTCTGGCGCGTGCGCGGCGAGGGGAGCGTGCAGTTCACGGTGACGCTGCAGCGGCTGTTCGACGGCGTGCTCGTCGAGCGCGACGAACCGCTCGGATTCGTCGTGCGCGGCGATGTCGTGCTCGAGCCCGAGGGGCCGGTGCTGACGGTCTACCCGCCCGAGGGCTGATCGGGTGCCGGGGCGCCCCGGTCGGTGCGCCCCGCCCCCACGCCCGCGCGCTCGCTCGCGCGCGCGCGCTCGGCGAGCATGGCGTTCCAGGCCTCGAGGTCGGCATCGCCGTCGCGATCGGCGCGGCGGTCGAGTCGCTTCGTCTCGCGGCCGTCGGCGCGGCTCCAGCTCCAGACCACGAGCATCGCGAGCACGAGGGTCGGGATCTCGCCGACGCTCCAGGCGATGCCGCCGCCGGTCTGCTGGTCGGCGAGCGGGGCCTGGCCCCACTCGCGGCCCATGGCGCCGAACCATTCGGGCAGCAGCAGCCCCGTTCCCGTGATGAGCGAGAGCCCGAAGAAGGCATGGAAGGCCATCGTCGCGAGCAGGATGATGAGCCGGATCGGGTACGGCGGCCGGTACGGCGCGGGGTCGACGCCGATCAGGGCGTTGACGAAGAGGTAGCCGCTGAGCAGGAAGTGCACGATCATCCACTGGTGGCCCAGGTGGTCGCTCACGGCCCACGAGAACAGCGGCGAGTAGTAGAAGACGAGCAGCGACACGGCGAAGACGACCGAGGCCACGAGCGGGTGGCCGACGATGCTCGCGAAGCGCGAGTGCACGATCGCGAGGATCCACTCACGCGGCCCGCGCGAGCCGTCTTTGCGGGCGTGGATGGCCCGTGCCGCGAGCGTCACGGGCGCGCCGAGCACGAGCATCACGGGAATGCCCATGCTGAGCACCATGTGGCCGAGCATGTGGACGCTGAACAGGTAGCGCTCGTACACCGCGAGGCCGCCGCTCGTCACGACGACGAGCGTGATCATGCCGAGCGTCCAGAGGATGGTGCGGTGCAACGGCCACGCGTCGCCGCGACGGTGCAGCCGCACAACCCCCGCGAGGTAGAAGAAGGCGCCGAAGCCCGCGAGCAGGGCCCACAAGAGGTTGAGGTCCCACTCGGTCGCGAGCCGCCACGCTTCGAACGCGGGGGGCAGGGGGGCGCCGGTGAGGATCTCGGCGGGGCTCGGGTCGGCCACCTGGTCGACGGGCACCTGTGCCACGGGGGTGGGAGTGCGGGCGAGCGCGGCCGCGAGCCCCGAGGCGATGCCCATGAGCGCGAGCTCGGCCGTGACGATGATCCAGAACGTCGTGCGCGGCCGCTGCTCGCGCTCGAGGCGCCGGATGAGGCGCCGAGCCCGATGAGGGCGACGACCTTGGCCGCGACGATCGCGCCGTAGGGGGTCGCGAGGGCCTCGAGTCCGCCCATGCGCAGCTGCGCGCTCACGAGCCCGGAGGTCGCGACGACGATGAAGGCGACGAGCGCGATGGTCGAGTAGCGCGCGAGCACGACCGGCAGGCGATCGGCGAGGGCTCGGCGCGCGAGCACGATCGTCAGCAGCCCGCCGACCCACACCGCGGCGAAGACGCTGTGCAGGTAGACCGCGGTCACGGCCGCGTCGTGGTCGGCGGTGCCGCCCGTGTGGCCGGTCTGCGCGACGGGCCACAGCGCCGCGACCGCGACGAGGGCGACGCCCGCGAGCACGGCAGGGCTGCGCACTGCGAAGCACAGCACCGTCACGGCGGCGGCCATGAGCGTGGTCGCGAGCCACGCCTGGCCGAGCTCGGTCGTGCTGAGGAAGGCGGCGATGAGCCTGCCGAAGCGGTCGTCGAGCGCGACGGGCTCGACGTAGGCCGCGAGGAAGGTGAAGAAGGCGGAGGCGGCGCTCGCGACGGTCCACACGGCGGCCGAGGCGGCGGCGATGTCGAGCGCACGGCCGTGCTCGGGCCGCTCGGGTGAGAGTGCCAGCAGGGCGAGCAGCAGGCCGCCGATCGCGCCGGCTGCGCCGAGCGTGGCGGCGAGCTTGGCGATCGGGAGGCCGTACCGCACGACGGCACCCGGATCGCTCAGCAGGGGCGCCTCGGCCCCGCCGCCGAGCACGAGCCCGACGAGCACGGCGACGAGCGCCGAGCCGCCGAGCGCCGCGACACCGATCGCGCCCCACGGCAGGGGCGCGATGCGCGGCGCGGTGCGCGGTGCGCTCTGCGTCTCGGGGGCTGCGGTCGTCACCCCTCCAGGCTAGGCGACGGCGCTGAGCGGTGGCTCAGCCCGAGCCCTGCGAACGCACGAAGGGCGGCCCCCCGTCATCGGGAAGCCGCCCTCACCCGCGCGGACGCGGACGTTCGTGAGGCGGATGCCTACTTGGCAGCGGCCTTCAGCTTGCTGCCGGCGCTGACCTTGACGCCGTACGACGCCTTGATCTGGATGGCCTCGCCGGTCTGGGGGTTGCGACCCGTGCGGGCGTCGCGG
>LNFD01000232.1 GCA_001464255.1 Actinomycetales bacterium Ga0077552
GACCGAGGCGGCCGAGGCGCGCGCCACCGCGAAGCGCGAGGCCGCCGCCCTGCGGGCGGAGACCGAGCGCGAGCTCGCCGAGCTGCGGGTCGTCGCCGACCGCGAGGTCGCCGAGGCCCGCGAGGCCGCGGGCGCGCTCGCCCGCGACACCGAGCAGGCCCGCGCCCTGTTCGAGCACGACGACGCCAGCCGCCGCACCCAGCTCGATGACGATGTGCGCACCGCGCGCGCCGAGCTCGCCGCCGAGCTCGCCGCTCGGCAGGAAACCGTCGAGACCGAGCTCGCCAGCCGCCAGCAGGAGTGGGAGGCGGAGGAGGAGCGCCGCCGCGCGGAGGTCGAGCAGCTCGAGACCCGCAGCCGTGCCGCCCTCGAGCAGCACATCGCCGCCGGCCGGGCATCCCTCGAGCACGAGCTCGCCGCCGCGCGCACCGCGCTCGCCGAAGAGCTCGCGAGCGCCCGCACCGCGCTCGAGCACGAGATCGCCGATGCCCGCGCGACCGTCGAGCGCGAGAACGCCGCCGCACGCGCGAGCGCCGAGCGCGACGCCGCCGAGCTGCGCGCCGCCGCCGAAGCGGCCGCCGCCGAGCAGCGGACGGCCCTCGAGCGCGAGACCGAGCGCCAGCGCCGCCAGCTCGCCGACGAGAACGCCTCGCTGCGCGCGCAGCTGCAGCACGACCTCGACGCCCACCGGGCGCGGCTGGCCCGCGAGGCCGAGCAGGCCCGTGTCGACCTCGACGTCGAGCTCACGGCCCGCCGCGACGAGGCCGAGCGCGAGTACCTCTCGCGGCAGCAGGATGCCGTGGCCCAGACCCAGCGCTACCTCGACGAGGCGACCGCGCAGCTCACGGCCGCGCAGGAACGCGCCGCGACCGCGCGTGCCGAGGCCGAGGCCCTCGAGCGCGCCACGGCCGACGCGGCCGAGGCGACCCGCGCCTCCGCCGACGCGACGGCCCGCGCGGTGCTCGAGAATGCCGAGCGCCGGGCCGCCGAGCTGCTGCGCGACGCCGAAGAGCGCAGCAATGCGCTCATCGCCGACGCCGAGGAGCGCATGGCGCGCATGCGCGTCGAGCGCGACGCCGTGGCGGGCTACTTCGAGGGCCTGCGCGGGGTACTGTCGCAGGCAGAGGCGCTCTCCGCCCGCGACGAGTAGGGCGCTCGCCGCCCCCTGAGCTCAGAGGAACCCGGTGAAAATCCAGAACGCTTTCCGCCTCGGCATCTTCGGCGGCCTCGGCGTGCTCATCGCGCTGCTCATCGGCGGCGCCTTCGCGTCGCTCGCGACGATCCTCACCTACATCGGCGCGGCGATCTTCATCGCGCTCGGGCTCGATCCGCTCATCTCGTGGCTCGAGTCGCGCAAGTGGCCGCGCTGGGCCGCGATCCTGACCGTGCTCGTCGGGGTGCTCGGGCTCTTCGCCGGGCTCGTGTTCGCGATCATCCCGGTCGTCATCGAGCAGTCGACGAAGCTCATCAACCAGATCACCGAGTACGTCACGAACCCCGAGTCGCTCGACGAGCTGCTGTCGCAGATCCAGAGCGTCATCCCGATCGAGGTGCTCGATGTGCGGGCGGCCGCGGAGGACGCGCTCACCTACCTCACCGACCCCGACAACCTCGCCCAGATCGGCGGCGGCGTGCTCTCGGTGAGCGTCTCGATCGCGACGGGCGTGTTCGGCGCCCTCATCATCCTCATCCTCACCCTCTACTTCACGGCCTCGCTCGGCAACATCAAGAAGGCGCTCTACCGCCTCGTGCCACGCTCGCGCCGCGAGCAGTTCGAGGGCATCTCCGAACAGGTCGCCCAGGCCGTCGGCCGCTACGTCGTCGGCCAGGTGTCGCTCGCCTTCATCAACGGCGTGCTGAGCTTCATCTTCCTGAGCGTCATCGGGGCCGCGTACCCGGCGCTCTTCGCATTCATCGCCTTCCTGTTCTCGCTCGTGCCCCTCGTCGGCACGCTCTCGGGCTCGATCCTCATCGTCGCGACGCAGCTGCTCGTGAACCCCGACTCGATCGGCACGGTCATCGCCGCGGCCGTCTACTACCTGATCTACATGCAGGTCGAGGCCTACGTCTTCAGCCCCAACATCATGAACCGCGCCGTCAAGGTGCCGGGGGTCGTCGTCGTCATCGCCGCGCTCATCGGCGGCACCCTGCTGGGCATCCTGGGGGCGCTCATCGCCATCCCCGTAGCCGCCTCGATCCTCATCGTCATCGATCAGGTCGTCGTGCCGAAGCTCGAGCAGAAGTAGCGCCGGCGCCGCGCTCAGGCGCCCGGCGCCGCCGTCAGGCGCGCGCGGTGGCCGTGCTCACGGCCACTCGGCCGGCAGCGGCAGCACCGCGGGGTTGAGCCGCGCGACGATCTCGCTGAGCACGCGCACGGTCTGGTTCTCGCCGACCCAGAGGTGCTTGCCGCCCTCGACCGCGACGAACTCGCGCTCGGGCACGCTCGCGAAGCGCTCGAGCGCCTCGGGCGGCCGGAGGTAGTCGTCGAGCTCGGGCACCACGACGACGAGGCACTTGCCGCTGCCCGCCCAGGCGGCGACCTCCTCGGCGCTCGTGCGGTGCAGGGGCGGCGAGAGCAGGATGGCGCCGACGACCGGGTGCTCGAGGCCGTGCTTGAGCGCGACCTCGGTGCCGAACGACCAGCCGAGCAGCCACGGATCGGGCAGACCGCGCTCGGCGACGAAGGCCATCGCCGCATCCAGATCGAAGCGCTCGTCGTCGCCGTGGCCGAACGATCCCTCGCTCGTGCCCCGCGGCGAGCTCACCCCGCGGAAGTTGAAGCGCAGCACGGCGATGTCGGCGAGCGCCGGCAGTCGCGCCGCGGCCTTGCGGATGATGTGCGAGTCCATGTACCCGCCCGCCGTCGGCAGCGGGTGCAGGCACACGAGGGTCGCGACGGGGTCATGGCTCTCGGGCATCGACAGCTCACCGACGAGCGTCAGGCCGTCGGGCGTGCGCAGCTCGATGTCGGTGCGGGTGGCGGGCAGCACCGTGGCGCTGCGGATCGGCTCGCTCATGGCTCCATCCTCCAGCAGTGCGCGTGCCAGTGCCGACGGTCGGCGAGCGCCGCGGCGTCGCCCATGAGCCCGTCGGCGCGCCAGGCGACCACGTGGGCCTGCCCGACGGGAACGTCGAGCCGGCACCCCGGGCACAGGTAGACCTTCTGCGCCGCCGCGGCCGAGACCTGCTGCACCGTCCACGTGCCTGTGCGCTTCACGACCGTGCGGCGCAGGCCCGACGTGATGCGGTCGAGGTCGAGCGGCTCAGCGGGGGTCTCGGCGGGCCGACGGCCGCGGGGCCGCCCGGGGCGGGGCCGGTTGCTGCGGGGCATGGATGCGCGGGGCCTAGTACCAGCCGACGCGCTGGCTGTGCGCCCACGCGCCGCAGGGGTCGCCGTAGCGGGCCTGGATGTAGCCCAGACCCCACGTGATCTGCGTCGCGGGGTTCGTCGCCCAGTCGGCGCCGGCCGTGGCCATCTTGCTGCCGGGCAGCGCCTGGGGGATGCCGTAGGCGCCCGAGCGCGCGTTGTGCGCGTAGACGTTCCAGCGCGACTCCTTGTTCCACAGCGCGACGAGGCAGTCGTACTGATCGGTGCCCCACCCGCGCGCGGTCACCATCTCGAGCGCGATGCTCATGGCCGTGCCGGGGTCGGGAGTGCCCGCGGCCGGCGCGACGCCGTAGGTGACGACCTTCGAGGTCTTCCACTCGGCGAGGTCGATGCCGCTCACGTAGTCGTCGGTCGCCGCGAGCACCTGCGGCTCGTGCTGCGGGGCCGGGGCGGAGACCTCCATCGCCATCGCGGGCGACTGGTCGGTGATCGCCACGAGCACGAAGGCGAGCGAGACGACCGAGGCGAAGAGCGGCAGCGACCAGGGCGCGCGCACGTGCCGCTCGGGCCCCGCGGAGGGTCGCCGAGCAGCGCTCCCCCTCGGCTCATGCTGCGCAGGGGGGCGCGTCGTCGTCGCTGCATGCCTGCCCACAGTGCCTCAATCGTAGCCGACGGGCCCTGAGGGGGCTCCGGATGCTCGGCTCGCGCTCGGGAGGACGGGGTCAGCGCACCGCGAGCATGAGCCGCACGACGGTGTCGAGCAGCAGGTCGACCTGGGTCTCGTGGTAGCCGCGGTACCGCGAGCGGAAGGCGATCGTGCGCACCGTCTCGATCGGCAGCGCCTGCCCCTTCTCGAAGTAGGCCGAGATGCGCGCCGAGAAGGCGTCGACGTCGGCGGGGTGGTACCCGCGCGTCAGAGGGCTCACCCGCCGGAAGCGCGCACCGGCCGGGCGGGCCAGCCGGTCGATGATCTCCTGGGCAGCGGCACGGGCATCCGCGTAGTAGGCCTCGGAGCCGACCCGCGCGATCGCGTGCTCGCGCTCGCGCGCGGCGAAGGCCTCTTCGAGCCGCTCGAGCGCGGCGTCGACGTGCCGTGCCGAGTAGCCGTCTTTGCGCACGAGGCGGAAGGCCGTGTGCCGGATCTCGTCGGGAGCCGCGAATGCCTCGCGCGCACGCTCGAGGAAGGCATCGACCTCGGCCGCGTCGTAGCCGGGCTTGCCCGAGCGGGCGCGGGGGAATGTCGAGGTCACCGGCCTATTCTGCCGCAGTCGCGGCGCACCGGACGCCATCCCGGCCGCCAGCGCCCGGCGGCGGTCGTGTCGTCAGCCCAGCAGGCTGAAGATCACGTAGGCGGCGATCGTCGAGGGCAGCATCGAGTCGAGCCGGTCGAGGAACCCGCCGTGCCCCGGCAGCCACGTCGAGATGTCCTTGATGCCGAGGTCGCGCTTGATGAGCGACTCGGTGAGGTCACCGAGCGTCGCGACGCCGACGAGCGTAAGGGCGAGGATGAGCCCGACCCACCACTCGGTGCCGATCATGAGCACGGCGAGCAGGATGCCCGCGAGGGTCGCGGCGACGACCGAGCCCGCGAAGCCCTCCCACGTCTTCTTCGGGCTGATGCGCGGCGCCATGGGGTGCTTGCCGAAGAGCACGCCCGAGGCGTAGGCGCCCGTGTCGATCGCGATGACGACGATGAGGTAGGCGAGCACCCACCATTCACCGCCCGGCTGCGCGGTCATGACGACGGCGAAACCCGCGAGCAGCGGCACGTAGCTCAGCACGAAGATGCCGGCCGCGAGATCGGTGCGCAGCGAGACGCCTGGCTGGCGCATGGCGGGCCGCGCCGTCTCGATGATGCGCCACAGGCTCACGAAGGCCACGCCGGCGAGGAAGGCCCACCAGAGCCCGGGCGCGCCGAGGTAGAACGCGGGCGGCACGACGCCGATCGCGGCGATGACGAGGGGGATGCGCGGGATGTCGCGCCCCGCGAAGCGCAGCGCGCTCGCGAGCTCGTAGACCGTGAAGGCCACGAGGGTCGCCACGAAGATCATGAACAGCTGCTTGATGACGATGAGGCTGAACAGCAGCGCGAAGCCCAGCACGAGGCCGAAGAAGATGGCCTTGGTCAGGCTGCGACCGGCGCGGGCTTCGATGCGGGCATCCATCTCACGGGCCTTCGCCTCGAGATTGTGCCCCGTGTTCTCGATGTCGTGGATGGCCGCCTCGACCTCGTC
>LNFD01000233.1 GCA_001464255.1 Actinomycetales bacterium Ga0077552
GGGGGCGCCGGCTCGGGGGCCGCGGCGGGCGGCGCGGATTCGGGGGTCTCGGGCATCTAGACCTCGAGCAGCTCGGCTTCCTTCTTCTTGAGCGCGTCCTCCGCGGCGTCGGTGGCGCGCTTCGTGATGGCCTCGAGCTCTTTCTCGGCGCGCGCGACCTCGTCGTCGCCGACCTCGCTCTTGAGCTTGTCGAGGTCTTCCTTCGCCTTGCGGCGGATGTTGCGGATGGCGACCTTGCAGTCCTCCGCCTTCTGCTTGACGATCTTCACGTACTCCTTGCGACGGTCCTCCGTCAGCTCGGGCATCGTGACGCGGATGATCTCGCCGTCGTTGTTGGGGCTCGCCCCGAGGTTCGGGAAGTTCACGATCGCCTTCTCGATCTCTTTCAGCGCGCTCTTGTCGTAGGGCGTGATGAGGATCGTGCGCGCCTCGGGGTTCTGCAGGCTCGCGAGCTGCGCGAGCGGCGTGGGCGTGCCGTAGTACTCGACGAGGATCTTCTGGAAGAGCTGCGGGTTCGCCCGGCCCGTGCGCACGGTCGCGAAGTCCTCTTTCGCGACCTCGACGGCCTTGGTCATCTTCTCGGTGGCTTCGGCCAGAACGTCGGCGATCACTTGCGGCTCCTTCGGTGGGTCGACCCCGAGTCTAGTGGGCGAGGCGCGGGCGGCGGGGCATCAGCCGAGGGCGAGCAGCGCGATGCCCGCGAGCACGACGACGCTGCCGAGCAGGCGCCGCAGGGGGTGCGGCTCGCGCAGCAGCAGCCACCCCGCGAGGGCGATGAGCACGACGCTCACCTCGCGCGCGGGCGCGACGATCGAGACGGGAGCGAACGTGTAGGCGGCGAGCACGGCGACGTAGGCGAGCGGCGAGAGGATCGCCACGAGGGCGACGGCGACGGGATGCCCGCGCACCACCCGCGCGAGCGCACCGCGCTCGCGGAGCGCGAGCGGCAGCAGCACGGCCAGCTGCACGACCATGCTCGCCCAGTAGTAGCCCACGGGCTCGAGCTCGGCGCGCGTGACGGCGGCCGCATCCCACAGCGTGTACCCGGCGATCACGACGCCGACCGCCGCACCGTACCGGATGCCCCGCCAGCGCCGCGCGCCCGCGTCGGGCTCGACGAGCGGCGAGCGCGAGCCCGCGAGGCCGATGACGACGACGCCCGCGACGACGAGCCCCGCGCCCGCGAGCACGACGGGGCCGGGCCGCTCGCCGAGAAGCAGCACCGCGCCGACGACGCTCAGCAGCGGGCCCGTACCGCGCGCGAGGGGGTAGACGACGCCGACGTCGGCGAGCCGGTAGCCGCGCTGCAGCAGCAGGAAGTACGCGAGCTGCAGGGCCGCGCTGCCGAGCACGAGCGGCGCGAAGACCGCGGCCGTCGGCGGGGACGCCACGAGGGCGGGCACACCCAGCGGGGCGAGCGCCACGACCCCCACGAGCAGCGTCGCGGCGATGAACGGCGTGCCGCTCGTGCCGGCGCGCTTCATCGCGATGTTCCACACCGCGTGGGCGAGCGCGGCGCCGGCGATGAGCAGGGCGGCGATCAATTCGAGACGCGCGTGCCGATCTGCTCGCCGCGGATGGCGCGCGCGATGTTGCCCTGCGGCTCCATGCCGAACACGACCATGGGCATGCTGTTGTCCATGCACAGCGAGAACGCGGTCGAGTCGACGACCTTGAGGCCCTCCACGAGCGCCTCCTGGTAGGTGATCGTGTCGAGCTTGTGCGCGCTGGGGTCGTGGCGGGGGTCGGCGCTGTAGACGCCGTCGACGCCGTTCTTCGCGACGAGCACCTCGATCGCCCCGATCTCGAGCGCGCGCTGCGCGGCGACCGTGTCGGTCGAGAAGTACGGCAGGCCCGCGCCGGCGCCGAAGATGACGACGCGGCCCTTCTCGAGGTGGCGCTCGGCCCGCAGCGGGATGTACGGCTCGGCCACCTGCGTCATCTGGATGGCCGACTGCACGCGCACCTGGGCCCCGGCCTGCTCGAGGAAGTCTTGCAGCGCGAGCGCGTTCATGACCGTGCCGAGCATGCCCATGTAGTCGGCGCGCCCGCGGTCCATGCCGCGCTGGCTCAGCTCGGCGCCGCGGAAGAAGTTGCCGCCGCCGACGACGATCGCCACCTCGACCTCGCGCGCCGCGTCGGCGATCTCGCGCGCGATCGCGCCGACGACGTCGGGGTTCACCCCGAGCGATCCGCCGCCGAAGGCCTCGCCCGAGAGCTTGAGCAGGACCCGGCGCTTCTTGTCGACCACGTGGAGCTCCTTCGTATCGGGCGGTACCCCCAGCGTATGGGGTGCGGGCGGGGCGGCGCGCCCCTCCCGCGACGACGAACGCCCCGGGTCTGCAGGAGACCCGGGGCGTTCGACGATGAGAGGTGCTAGGCGCCGACCTTGAAGCGGGCGAAGCCCGTCACGGTCAGACCGGCGTCCTTCAGCACGGTGGAGACGGTGAGCTTGTTGTCGCGCGCGTAGTCCTGCTCGAGCAGGGCGACCTGCTTGAAGAACGCGCCGACGCGGCCCTCGACGATCTTCGGCAGAGCGGCTTCGGGCTTGCCCTCGTTGCGCGAGATCTCCTCGACGATGCGGCGCTCGGTCTCGACCGCCTCGGCCGGAACCTCGTCGCGGCTCAGGTACTGCGGGTCGGCGAACGAGATGTGCTGCGCGATGCTGCGCGCCGTCTCGGCGTCGGAACCCTCGTACGCCACGACCACGCCGACCTGCGGGGGCAGGTCTTTGTTGGTGCGGTGCAGGTAGATCGCGAACTGCGAGCCCTCGAGGCGCGCCACGCGGCGCAGCTCGAACTTCTCGCCGATGATCGCGGCCTCCTCGTCGATGATCGCGGCGACGGTCGAGCCGTCGACCGGGGCGGCCAGGGCCGCCTCGACCGTGGCGGCACCGGCGGCGACGACCGCGGCGAGCACGCGCTCACCGAGGGCGACGAACTTCTCGCCCTTGGCGACGAAGTCGGTCTCGCAGGCGAGCTCGATCATCGTGGTCGCACCGGCGGCCTCGTGAGCGGCGATGAGGCCCTCGCTCGTCGAGCGGTCGGCACGCTTCGCGTTGCCCTTCGCGCCCTTGAGCCGCAGGATCTCGGTGGCCTTCTCGAGGTCGCCCTCGGCCTCGACCAGGGCGTTCTTCGTGTCGACCATGCCGGTGCCGAGGCGCTCGCGCAGGGTCTTGATGTCTTCCAGGCTGACGTTCGCCATAGAGGTGTCCTTACTCGGTCTCAGCGGCCGGGGCGTCAGCCTCGGCGGCGGGCTTCTTCTTGGCGGGGGCCTTCTTGGCCGGCTTCTCAGCGGGGGCCTCGGCAGCGGGCTCCTCGGCGACGCGCGGGCTCCTCGACGACCTCGGCCGCAGGGGCCTCAGCGGCGACGGCCTCGGCAGCAGGGGCCTCGGCAGCGGCGGCGCCCTGCTCGAGCAGCTCGCGCTCCCACTCGGCGAGGGGCTCGACGGCGGAGACGTTGCCCTCGGCCTCAGGCTTGGCGTGCTTGCGGATGAGACCCTCGGCAGCGGCATCCGCGATGATGCGCGTCAGCAGCGCGACCGAGCGGATGGCGTCGTCGTTGCCCGGGATCGGGTACGCGAGCTCGTCGGGGTCGGCGTTCGTGTCGAGGATGCCGATGACGGGGATGCCCAGCTTCTTGGCCTCGTCGATCGCGAGGTGCTCGCGCTTGGGGTCGACGACCCACATGGCGCTCGGGGTCTTCGTGAGGTTGCGGATACCGCCGAGCGACTTGTGCAGCTTGTCGAGCTCGCGCTTCTTGATCAGCAGCTCTTTCTTGGTGAAGCCCTTGGTGGTGTCGTCGAAGTCGAGCTCCTCGAGCTCCTTCATGCGCGCGAGGCGCTTCGACACGGTCTGGAAGTTGGTCAGCAGACCACCGAGCCAGCGCTGGTTGACGTAGGGCTGGCCGACGCGCGTGGCCTGCTCGGCGATCGACTCCTGCGCCTGCTTCTTGGTGCCGACGAAGAGGATCGTGCCGCCGTGGGCGACCGTCTCGGTGACGAAGTCGTAGGCCTTGTCGATGTAGGCGAGCGACTGCTGCAGGTCGATGATGTGGATGCCGCTGCGCTCGGTCAGGATGAAGCGCTTGACTTTCGGGTTCCAGCGGCGGGTCTGGTGCCCGAAGTGCACGCCGCTGTCGAGCAGCTGGCGAATGGTGACGACGGCCATGGCCGTACTCCTTCTGTTCTCAGTTGTCGCCCCGCCCGACGGGAGGGGCCCTGGTGCCCGGCGCTGCTCCCGACCCGCACGGTTCTGCCCCCGATCGCTCGGGGACCGCCAGGACTGATGGGAGTGTGCGCCACGAAATGGACACGCGAAGTCAGCCGCGACACGCGCGACTGCGTCTGCCAGCATATCACCGCTCCCCCGCGCCCTCCGCGGCCGCTCGGTTCTCCCCCGCGGGCCGCCAGCGGGCCCCGGGATGCCGTGGTCGCGCCGATGCTGTCGGCATGCGCCGCGCTGTGCTCACCCTGCTCCCCCTGCTCGTGCTCGGCACGCCCGGGTCACCCGCGGCGGGCACCGCGCCCGCGACTGCCGCGGCAGGGTGGACGTGGCCCGTCGACGGTCCGCGCATCGTCGAGCGACCCTTCCTCGCGCCCGCGACGCCTTACGCGGCGGGGCATCGCGGGGCCGATCTCGCGGCGGCGAGCGCTGGTGTCGAGGTGCGCGCGGCGACGAGCGGCATCGTTCACTTCGCGGGCGTCGTGGTCGACCGGCCGGTCATCACCGTGCGCACCGGTCAGGTGCTCGCGACCGTCGAACCCGTGACCCCGGTCGTGGCTGCGGGCGAGCGCGTCGAGGCCGGTCAGGTGATCGGCACGCTCGAGCCGGGGCACTGCGCGCGACCCTGCGTGCACCTCGGGGTGCGCCTCGCGGGCGAGTACGTCTCGCCCCTGCTCTACCTCGGCGGCCTGCAGCGCGCGGTGCTGCTGCCGCTCGACCTCCCCGCCGCTCAGACGCGCGGGTGGGGCCGGGCTCAGGCCCGTGGGTGCGCCGTGCGGTACACCGAGGCGAGGCGCTCGGCGCTCACGTGCGTGTAGATCTGCGTCGTGCCGAGGCTCGCGTGGCCGAGGATCTCCTGCACCGCCCGCAGGTCGGCCCCGCCGTCGAGCAGGTGCGTGGCGGCGGTGTGCCGGAAGGTGTGCGGGCCGGAGGGACCGCTGCCGGGGTGCTCGGCGAGCAGGCCCGCCACGAGCGCGTACACGGCGCGGGTCGACTCGCGCGCCCCGCGGGCGCCCAGGAAGAGCGCCGGGCCCGACCGCTCGCCGAGCAGCGCGGGCCGCCCGAGCTCGAGGTATCCGGCCACGGCGCGAGCGGCGGGAACGCCGAACGGCACCACGCGCTCCTTCGCACCCTTGCCGAGCACCCGCACCACGCGGCGCGCGGCGTCGACGTCGCCCAGGTCGAGGCCGACGAGCTCGCTCACGCGCAGCGCGCTCGCGTAGAGCAGCTCGATCATCGCGAGGTCGCGCAGCGCCAGCGGGTCGTGCGTCGCGGCGCGGGCGGCGAGGCCGTCGAGCAGGGCATCCACCTGCGGGCGCGACAGCACGCGGGGCAGGTGGCGATCGGGGCGCGGGGCGCGCAGCCGGGCCGCGGCGTCGGCGGGGGCGCGGTCGGT
>LNFD01000234.1 GCA_001464255.1 Actinomycetales bacterium Ga0077552
TATTCGACCATCGAAGAAGATAGCGGTAGACTCGAACCATGAGCCAACCAGATCAGCAGACTCCCAGCTTCGGCGAATCCCACGCCGCGACGCTGCTGCTGCGCGAGCTGCTCGACGTCACGGAGGACTTCGAGCGCTCGCTCGGCGATGAGCTCGCCGTCAACGCCACCGACCTCAGCGCGATGCAGCACCTCATCGTCGCGGGCCCGCTCAGCCCCACCGCGCTCGCCGAGCGTCTCGAGCTCTCGTCGGCCGCCGTCACGACGGTCGTCGATCGCCTGGAGGCACTCGGCCACGTGCACCGCTCCCCCAACCCCGATGATCGGCGCGGCACCCTCGTCGTGCCCGAGCCCGCCTCGGTGGGCCGCGCCATGGGGCGCATCGTGCCGATGGTGACCGCGGTCGATCAGGCCATCCACGCCTTCGACGACGCCGAGAAGGAGGTCATCACGCGCTACCTCTCGCGCGTGGTCGAGGCCTACCGCGGGCAGGCTGAGCCGACCGACCGGCCGCGATCGTGGCGGGCGGATGCGGGGCCGCGGCCGCACGCGGCGGCCGAGACCGGCTAGCGCGGGCCCGATCGCTCCTCGCCCGAGGCCGCTCGGCCCTAGACGTCGCTCGCCGCGGCCTCGTTGAGGTTGAGGTGCGACGACTTGCTCGAGAGCTGCTCGAGCCGGACATCCGGTGCCATCGCATCGATCATGGGCCGGTACTCGGCCGAGAAGCCCGTGACCTCGGGGAACCCGTCGAGCGGGATCGTCGAGGTGACGACCTGCTCGTCGTAGACGTGCACGACGTCGAACGACTGGCCGCCGTCGACGCCGCTCAGCAGGCGCGCCGCGTCGGCGCCGAGGTCGAGCGTGTAGCACGTGGCCGCCGCGACCGAGACGGGGATGCCGGCGAAGGTGCTGTGGGTCGAGTAGTGCAGGTGGCCGCCCAGGATGAGCCGAACGTCGGTGCCGCGCACGACGCCGGCGAGCGCCGGCTGGTCGTGCAGCTCGAGCACGGCCATGACTTCGAGCGGGGTCGGCACGGGCGGGTGGTGCACGGCGAGCACCGTGCCATGGGGCGCGGGCTCGACGAGCACCCCCGCGAGCCAGTCGAGCTGCTCGGGGCTGATCTCGCCGTGGTGGTAGCCGGGCACGGTCGTGTCGAGGGAGATCACGCGCAGCCCGCGGATGTCGTGGACGCGGTCTTGCGGCGCATCGGTCTCTGGCTCGTCGAAGAGCAGCGAGGCGTAAGGCGCGCGCTCGTCGTGGTTGCCCATGACCCAGATGAGCTGGGCGCCGAGCCGCTCGACGACAGGCTCCACGGCCGCACGCAGCCGCCGGTAGGCGTCGGGCTCGCCCAGGTCGGCGAGATCGCCCGTGAAGACGAGCGCGTCAGGGCGGACGGGGCCCGCCTCGAGTCGCCGGAGGGCCGCCGCGAGGCGCTCCTCGACGGGGACCTTGCCGTACAGCGACCGCCCCTCGCCCAGGAGGTGGGTGTCGGAGATGTGCACGAGCACGTGGCCGGCGGGAGGGTACTGCCCCATCTGCGTCATGCTCCCAGGGTACCCGCGGGCCGTGAACCTGCGTCAGGATGCGTGCTCGATCTCATCGGATGACGCCGCGACGGCGCGGCGCCACAGCCCATCGGCCCCGAGCGAGGCCCGGCCCTCGAGGTCGAGCACCCCCAGCACCGCGCGGATGCGATCGGCCCCCTCCCCCACCTCTCGTGCGAGGTCGCTCGGCGACTGACCCCGCCGCGGACGCAGCGCGTCGATGACACGACCGTGCAGCGGGTCGGCACGGTGCGCCAACGGCCCGACGTGCGCCGAACGCCCGGACAGGGCGAGCGGCTCGACGGGCTCCGGGACCTCGAGGACGCCGTCGCCGTCGAATGCGAGCTGCATGACCTCGGCGACGCTCGTCACGCACTCGACCGGCCCCGTGCGCAGGAGCGCGTGGCAGCCGGCGCTCGCCGCGCTCGTGATCGGGCCCGGCACGATGCCCACGGGCAACCCCGCGTCGAGGGCGTGGTTCGCGGTGTTGAGGGCACCGGATCGGCGGCCGGCCTCGACGACGACCGTCGCCGCCGAGAGCGCCGCGATGAGCCGATTGCGCTGGAGGAAGCGCCACTTCGTCGGCGCCGACCCGCACGGCACCTCCGACAGCAGCAGGCCCTGCTCGGCCACTCGCGTCAGCAGGGCCTCGTGACCGCTCGGGTAGAGGCGGTCGATGCCGCCCGCGAGCACGGCGATCGTCGCGCCGCCGCTCGCGAGCGCCGCCCGATGCGCCATGCCGTCGATACCGTAGGCGCCGCCCGACACGACGACGACCTCACGGGCGCACAGCCCCGCCGCGAGCTCCATGGCGACGTGCTCGCCGTAGCCGGTCGCGGCGCGCGCGCCGACGATCGCGACACCGGGGCGCCGCAGCAGCTCGAGGTCGCCGCGCGCCCAGAGCAGCACCGGCTGGCTGTCGCGCAGGGCGACGACGCGCTCGGGCCAGTGGGCATCGCCCGGCACGATCATGCTCGCCCCGCACCGCGCCGCGCTCTCGAGGCTGCGCATGATGTCGGCCTCCCTCAGCCGCTCCGTCCAGCGCAGCAGCCCCTCGCGCGCACGCTCCGTGGTGATCTCGCCCCGCGTCGCGTCGACGATGGTCGCCGGGCTCACCCGGTCGATCACCAGACGGGCCGCCGTCACGGGGCCGACCGCGGCGATGAGCGCGCCCGCGACGCTGTCGCCCGGTTCGACGAGCACCCCCCAGATCGCACGGGCGAACAGCGCATCGAGCGCCCCCGGCTCGTCGAGCGCACCGGCATCATCGACCGCGCCGCACTCCTGCAGGCGCTCGGAGGCGGCCGAGGCCTCGTCATCGGCCCACTCCGCCGCCCCTCCGGGCCGCACGGCGGCGAGCGCCGCGGCGATGCGATGCCGGTCGATTCCCCAGAGACTCATTCAGATCCCCTTCCGGAGGTAGAGAGCGCGACCGAGGTGATCGGCACTCGGTCGGTCAGCGCCGTCGAGATCGGCGAGCGTCCACGCGACGCGCAGCACGCGGTCGTAGCCCCGCATCGTGAGCGCCCCGCGCTCGAGCGCGCGGTCGAGCGCCGCGCGGTCGGCGGCCGCGAGCCGCCAGCGGGGCGACCGCAGGGCCGGGCCCGGCACGTGCGCTGTGAGCGACCAGCCCTGATCGCCCCAGCGCTCTCGGCCGCGCCGGCGCGCCTCGAGCACGCGGGCGCGCGCCTGCGCGGTCGTCAGCGCCCCGGGCGCCCCCTCGGTCATCTGCGCGACGCCGACTCGGCGCACCGTGAGGTGCAGGTCGATGCGATCGAGCAGCGGCCCCGAGAGACGCCCGAGGTAGCGACGGCGCATCATCGCGGTGCACGTGCACTCGTCACCGCCGCCATGCCCGCACGGGCAGGGGTTGGCGGCGAGCACGAGCTGGAAGCGGGCGGGGAAGCGGGCGACCGTGCGCGCTCGATGGATGGTGATCTCGCCCGTCTCGAGCGGCTGGCGCAGCGCGTCGAGCACGGCGCCCGCGAACTCGGGCGCCTCGTCGAGGAAGAGCACACCGTGGGCGGCGCGCGAGATGGCCCCGGGGCGCACGAGGCCGCTGCCGCCTCCGACGAGCGCGGCCATCGTCGCACTGTGGTGCGGCGCTTCGAGGGGCGGCCGTGTCACGAGCGACGAGCCGAGCGGCAGCCCCGCGAGCGAGCGGATCGACGAGACCTCGACCGCCGCATCGGGCTCGAGGTCGGGCAGCAGCCCCGGCAGGCGGGAGGCGAGCAGCGTCTTGCCCGCGCCGGGCGGGCCGAGCATGAGCATGTGGTGGCCCCCAGCCGCGGCGACCTGCAGCGCCTCGACCGCCTCGGGGTGCCCGACGACGTCGGCGAGGTCGCCGCCGTCGAGGGGGGCGGGCCCGGGCTCGGGGGCCGCGAGCGCCTCGACCGGCACCGGGTCGAGCGCGGCGCCGTGGCCGATGAGCACGTCGCGCAGCGACGCCGCCCCGATGACGCGGATGCCCGGCACGAGCCCCGCCTCGGCCGCGTTGCCGCTCGGCACGACGACCGCGCGCGCACCGGCCCGACGGGCCGCGAGCACCGCGGGCAGCACGCCCGCGACGGGACGCAGCCGGCCGTCGAGCGAGAGCTCGCCGAGATGCACGACCGCGGCGATGGCCTCGGCGCTCACGACGCCCGTCGTCGCGAGGGCAGCGACCGCGATGCCGAGATCGAAGCCGGAGCCGTGCTTGGGCAGCGAGGCGGGCGAGAGATTGACGGTCACCTTGCGCGTCGGCAGGTCGCAGCCCGAGTTCGTCGCGGCCGAGCGAACGCGGTCTTTCGCCTCGCCGAGCGCGGTGTCGGGCAGCCCGATGATCGTGAAGGCGGGCAGACCGTTGGCGAGGTCGGCCTCGATCTCGACGATCGAGCCGTCGACACCGTGCAGGGCCACCGCGAGGGTGCGGGCGACGGCCATCAGCAGGCCTGCCGCACGTGGTCGATGACGATGCCCTCGCGCGCGGCGACGACCCCGATGACGTCGATGCGCAGCGCGTGCGCGGCGGCCCCGGTCGCCGAGCACCAGGCCCCTGCGAGCCGGCGCAGCCGCGCGAGCTTGCGCGGGGTCACGGCATCGAGCGGATGCCCGAACCCCAGCCCTGACCGCGTCTTCACCTCGACGACGACGGTCGTGTCGCCGTGCTGCGCGACGATGTCGATCTCGCCGATCGCGCAGCGCCAGTTGCGCTCGAGGATCGTGTAGCCCTCGGCGGTCAGGTGCTCGACCGCGAGCTGCTCGCCCATGCGGCCGAGCTCGTCTTTGCGTGCCATGTCGCCTCCCGGCCAGGAGCATGGCCGACGGCGGCGGAGCGCCCGAGCGCCGCGCCCGCCGAGGACGAGTCGGCGGGGCGGCGCCCGGGTGTGAGGGAGGGCCTGCTAGCGCGCAGCGCCCGCCGGCTGCTCGACGACCTCGTCGGCGTCGGCGTCATGGCGGCCGGTGAACTGCAGCACTGCCCACAGGGTCAGCGTGACGACGGCGAAGATCACCATGACGAGCATCCAGAAGCCGACATCGGCGACCTCGCCCTCGGTCTCGGAGGCCGTCGGCAGCACGATGAGCGCGAACAACGTCGCGACGACGAGGAAGGTGCCCGCCCAGAGCCCCTTCGAGCGCCGGAAGATCTCGTGCCCCTGCAGGAAGCCGAGCGGCAGCAGCGAGGCGAGTGCGGCCGTCATGCCCTCGGCCGCGGTCGCGACGAGCGCATCGCTCAGCAGCAGCTCGGCGACCGTCGGCTCGCCCGTCGACACCGCCGAGAGGATCGAGAACCCGACCCAGCCCAGCAGCGCGAGCCCGACAGTGACGCCCAGGCTCGTCAGGGTCGCCCGCACGCGGTACTTCGCATCCACGCGCGTGAGCAGATCGAGCCCGATCACGAGGCCGATGAGGAAGCCGGGCGAGAACTCGAGCAGTCGGGCGACGATCACACCGACCACCGCGAAGAGCAGGGCCGCCGGCTGCAGGCCGACGCGGGTCGGGATGCTCCACACGCGCTGGATGATGGCCCCACTGATCCATGCCGAGACGTAGGTCACGACGAACAGGCCGATCGCGAGCGAGATCGTCATGCGCAGCGAGACCGGATCGAACCCGTAGCCGGGGTCGACGAAGCCGAAGATCACCGCGGTCGCCACGACGAGCAGCGCGGCGGCGAGCGCCCGGGTGCGCGTGATCGCCGCGAACCACTCGGTCGCGCGCTGGATGCGGTCGTCGATCGCGGCGTACCAGCGGCCGAGCCGTCGGGAGTTCGACGCCACGGTGCTGTTCAGCAGCTCGGCGGGCAGCGCGACGAGCAGCAGGATCGCGAGGGCGAGGCCGCTCGCCGTCACCGCGATGAGCGGCGTGCGGAAGATGCGGTCGATGGTGGGGATGCTGTCGCTGATCGCCGAGGGCGCCGCGGGGTCGGCGCGGTCGATCGCCACGTCGCGGTCTCCCGAACCGCCCGACGAGCCCTCCGCGACCGGAGCGGGCTGCTCCGCTCCGGCGTCGTCGACGGGCGCCGCGACGACCACCACGGGAATCTCGATGGGCGACACGACACCGCCGGGCGGCGTGGCGAGGCCGACGAGCGTGTGGTCGCCCGGCTCGATGTCGAG
>LNFD01000235.1 GCA_001464255.1 Actinomycetales bacterium Ga0077552
GTGCCGAAGCCGAGGGCGCGGCCGAGCAGCTGGTTGCCGAAGCAGATGCCGAAGAACGGCAGGCCGTCACGCAGCACCCCCTGCAGCAGCTCGACGTGCGCGGCGCTCGCCGCGGGATCGCCGGGGCCGTTCGAGTAGAAGACCGCGACGGGCTCGATCGCGCGCAGCTCGTCGAGCGTGACCGACTGCGGCAGCACGTGCACCTCGAAGCCGCGCTGGGCGAGCTGGCGCAGCGTCGACTCCTTGACCCCCAGATCGAGCACGGCGAGGCGGCCGATCGACGGGTCCTCGGCGGGGATGACGGTCGCGTGATCGACCGAGACCTCGGCGGAGAGGTTACGACCCGTCATCTCGGCCGAGGAGGCGTCGGCGCCCGAGAAGATCCCGGCGCGCATGGCCCCGCTCTCGCGGATGCGGCGAGTCAGCGCGCGCGTGTCGATGCCGCTGATGCCGACGATGCCCTGAGTCTCGAGGTCGTCATCGAGGCTGCGGGTAGCGCGGTGGTTCGACACCCGGCGAGCGGGGTCGCGCACGACGAAGCCCTCGACCCAGATGCGACGCGACTCCGGATCCTCATCGTTCATGCCGGTGTTGCCGATGTGCGGCGCGGTCATGACGACGATCTGGCCCGCGTAGCTCGGGTCGGTCAGGGTCTCCTGGTAGCCGCTCATGCCGGTGGCGAAGACGGCCTCGCCGACGGTGCGGCCCTCGGCGCCGTAGCGGCGCCCGACGTACCGGGTGCCGTCCTCGAGCACGAGCACGGCCGGGGATGTGATCACGATGCGATTCCTTCTGCGGGGTCGGGGGCGGGAGCCGGGGTCAGCGCCTGGAGGGCGGCGACGAGGGCGGCCGCGTCGGCGGCCTCGGGGATGCGGAGGTAGCTGTCGACGGGGCTTGCGCCGAGCATCCAGCCGATGAGCACGAGGCCGTCGCGCTCGACGACGCGGTCGATCGCCCACGTCGCGCGACCGGCCCCACGCAGCGCGGCGGGCTCGATGAGGATCGGGTGCTGCCCGCGCACGGTCAGCACGAGACCCTCGGGATGCACGCTCGCGGTCGCCCGCGCCCGGAACCCGAGCCCGTGCACCGCGATGCGCTCGAGCGGCTCGTCGGCAACCGTCGTGGCGACGTACCAGCCGTCGACGACGAGGGATGCGGCACCGAGCTCCTCGGGCGCCGGCACGGGCCGGGCGACGCCCGACTGCCGCCGTCGTCGGCTCGCCCAGCCGTGCAGCATGAGCGCGAAGACGCCGAGGATGACGAGGGCGATGATGAGGGTGGGCAGCAGCCTATCCACGGGCGACCTCCTGGTGGGCGGCCGCGACGGCCTCGGGTTCGACGAGCGCCCCGTCGTCGACGGTGAGCACCCCGCGGTGCACGGTGTGCACGACGCGGCCCGGCAGCTGCCGGTCGAGGTACGGGGTGTTGGTGCTGCGGCCGCGCAGGTCGGCGGTGCTCCACGCGCGCGCGTGCGCGGGGTCGACGAGCGTGATGTTCGCGGGCGAGCCGATCGCGAGGGGCTCGTCGTAGCCCTCGAGGCGCCCGATGCGCGCGGGCGCGCTCGACAGCACGCGCGCGACATCGCTCCAGTCGAGCATCCCCGTGTCGACGACGGCCTGCTGCACGACGCTCAGAGCCGATTCGAGGCCGACCATGCCGAAGGCCGCCTCGGCCCATGTGCATTCCTTGGCCTCGATGGGGTGCGGGGCGTGATCGGTCGCGACGATGTCGATCGTGCCGTCGGCGAGGGCGGCGCGCAGCGCGTGCACATCCTCGTCGCGGCGCAACGGAGGGTTGACCTTGAAGCGCGCGTCGTAGCCGCGCGCGAGCTCCTCGGTCAGCAGCAGGTGGTGCGGCGTGACCTCGGCTGTGACCGCGATGCCGCGGGCCTTTGCCCACCGCACGACATCGACCGAGCCGGCGGTCGACAGGTGGCAGACGTGCAGGCGGGCACCGACGTGCTCGGCGAGGAGCACGTCGCGCGCGATGATCGCCTCCTCGGCGACGGCGGGCCAGCCCGCGAGCCCGAGCTCGCCCGAGAGCGCGCCCTCGTTCATCTGGGCGCCCACCGTGAGGCGCGGCTCCTGCGCGTGCTGGGCGACGACGCCGTCGAAGGTCGCGACGTACTCGAGCGCGCGGCGCATGAGGAGAGGATCGTGCACGCAGTGCCCGTCGTCGCTGAAGACGCGCACGCGGGCCTCCGACCGCGCCATGGCGCCGATCTCGGCGAGCTGCTCGCCCGCGAGGCCGACCGTCACGGCGCCGATGGGCCGCACCTCGGCGTAGCCGTGACGCTGGCCGAGCCGCTGCACCTGCTCGACGACGCCCGCGGTGTCGGCGACGGGCGAGGTGTTCGCCATCGCGTGCACGGCGGTGAAGCCGCCCGCGGCCGCGGCGCGCGTGCCCGTGAGCACCGTCTCGCTGGCCTCTCCCCCGGGCTCGCGCAGGTGGGTGTGCAGATCGACGAGGCCGGGCAGGGCGACGAGCCCGCGGGCGTCGATCACGCGCTCGTCGGTCTCGGGCGAGAGGGAGCCGCGCGCGGCGATCACGCCGTCGCGCACGCGGATGTCGTCGACGTGCGCGCCGAGCAGGGCCGCGCCGCGGATCAGGAGGCCGGTCATCCCTCGACCCCCGTCGGCTCGGCGGTGCCGCTGGAACCGGCGACGAGCAGGTAGAGCACGGCCATGCGGATCGACACCCCGTTCGTGACTTGAGCGAGCACCGTCGACCTCTCGGAGTCGGCGGCGGCGGACGATATCTCCAGTCCCCGATTCATCGGGCCGGGGTGCATGACCATCGTATCGGGGCCGAGCAGGGCCAGCCGCTCGGCCGTCAGCCCCCACACGCGCGCGTACTCCCGCGCGGAGGGGAAGTAGGCGTCGCGCATGCGCTCGCTCTGGATGCGCAGCATCATGACGGCGTCGGGAGCCGCCGCGAGCGCGTCATCGAGGTGCTCGTGCACCGTCGCGCCCCAGTGCTCGACCCCGTGGGGCAGGAGCGTGCGCGGCGCGACGAGGTGCACCTCGGCGCCGAGCGTCGTCAGCAGCCAGACGTTCGAGCGCGCGACGCGCGAGTGCAGGATGTCGCCGACGATCGCGACGCGCATCCCCGCCAGATCGCGACCGCGCGCCCCGGCACCGAAGCGGCGCGCGCGGATCGTGTACGCGTCGAGGAGCGCCTGCGTGGGGTGCTCGTGGGTACCGTCTCCCGCGTTGATGATCGCGGCGTCGATCCAGCCGGCGTGCGCGAGCTGGTGCGCAGCCCCCGAGTCGTGGTGCCGCACGACGATCGCATCGGCGCCCATCGCGGCGAGCGTCTGCGCCGTGTCTTTCAGGCTCTCGCCCTTCGAGACGCTCGAGCCCTTCGCGCTGAAGGTGATGACGTCGGCGCTCAGCCGCTTGGCGGCCGACTCGAACGAGAGGCGCGTGCGGGTGGAGTCTTCGAAGAACAGGTTGACGACCGTCTTGCCGCGCAGCGGCGGCAGCTTGCGCACCTCGCGGTCGGCGGTCTGCGCCATGTCCTCCGCGACGTCGAGGATGCGGATGGCGGTCTCGCGATCGAGGTCGCGCGTGCTCAGCAGGTGCCTCATGGCTCGATCGTCACCTCGTCGGCGCCGTCGACCTCGACGAGTCGCACCGAGACGCGCTCGCTCGTCGCCGATGGCAGGTTCTTGCCGACGAAGTCGGCGCGGATGGGCAGCTCGCGGTGCCCGCGGTCGACGAGCACGGCGAGGCGCACGACGCGCGGCCGTCCATGGTCGACGAGCGCGTCGAGCGCGGCGCGGATGGTGCGGCCCGAGTACAGCACGTCGTCGACGAGCACGACGATCGCGTCATCGACGCCTTCGGCGGGGATGCGCGTCGGCGCGGGAGTGCGCGTCGGGGTCTTCGCGAGGTCGTCGCGGTAGAGCGTGATGTCGAGCGACCCGGCGCTCGAGACACCCGGCTCGATCTCGTCGACGATGCGCTGGATGCGGTCGGCGAGCGTGGCCCCGCGGGTCGGGATGCCGAGGAAGACGAGCCGGCCCTCGCCGCGCCGGCTCTCGAGCACCTCATGGGCGATGCGGCGCAGAGCGCGCGTGATGTCAGCGTCGTGCAGCACGGTGCGTGCGACCACTCTGACCTCCTTCCCCGCCTCACAGGACGGTGCTTAAAGGACGTCGAACGCGCTCAGTCTACCGGGCTCAGCCCCACCGCTGGAGCAGGGCGCGCTCGCCGAGCCCGACGAGGGCATCCGTCGTCTTGCCGAGCACACCGAGCAGGATGATCGCCAGGAACATGCGGTCGATCCGACCGTTGTTCTGCGAGTCGATGAGCAGGAACCCGAGGCCCATCGACGAGGCGATGAGCTCGGCCGCGACGAGGAACAACCAGGCCTGCGCGAGAGCGAGGCGCAGCCCCGAGACGATCGACGGCACGACAGCGGGAAGCTGCACGGTGCTGAGGAGGGCGAGCCGGCCGAGGCCGAACGCCTGGCCCGCTTCGACGAGGTGGGGGTCGACGTGCCGCAGGGCCCCCGCGACGGTCGTGAAGACCGGGAACGCCGCGCCGATGGCGATGAGGGTGATCTTGGGCTCCTCGTAGATGCCGAGGTAGATCGTCAGCAGCGGCACCCACGCGAGCGAGGGCACGGCGCGGATCGCACCGAGGAGCGGCGCCAGCAGCTTCGAGGCCAGCGGAGACAGACCGACGAGTGCTCCGAGCACGAGCCCGATGGCCGCACCGATGGCGAAGCCCAGCAGCACCCGCTGCACCGAGATCAGGATGTACGTCGCGAGCAGGCCCGCCTGGGCGAGCTCGACGCCCGCGGCGACGACCTGAGGCGGCGAGGGCAGCAGGTAGTCGGGGATCGCGCCGGACTCCGCAGCGACCCACCACACCGCGAGGATGAGCACCGGGAGCACGAGCCCGAGCAGGATCGTCGTGACCGTCGTGCGGCCGCGGCTCACCTCGGGCAGGTCGCGGCCCGCCGCCGAGTAGCCGTAGCCGCTCACGAACTGGAAGAGCGACGCCGAACGGCGCCCCTCGGTGGAGGGGCGCCGGACGGGAGCGCCGCCGCGCTCGTCGAAGCTCATGCTCAGCCGATCGCGTTCGGGTCGGCGGCCACGACGAAGGTGTCGTTGAACAGAGCGTCGAGGGCGTCGTCGATGAGCTGCTGGTTCGGCACGTCGCCGCTCTCGACGAAGATCGGGCCGATGATGGCGAGCACGTCGCGCTGCGTCTGACCGGGTACCGGGTCGATGTCGATGACGGTGCGGGCGATGGTCGCCTCGGCGATCGCGATGTCGATGCCCGCGACCTCGGCGAGGATCGCCGCGGTCTCCTCGGGGTTCTCGAGCGCCCAGGCACGCGCCTTCTCGTAGGCGTTCACGACGAGCTGCGCGAGGTCGGGGTTCGTCGTGATGAACTCCTCGGTCGCGTTGAGGAACCCGTAGGAGTTGAAGTCGACGTTGTCGTAGATGATCTCGGCGGCACCGTTCGCGACGGAGGTCGACAGGAGCGGGTCGAGACCCGCCCAGGCGTCGACCGCCCCGGTCTCGAGCGCCGTCTTGCCGTCGGCGTGCTGCAGGTTCTGCAGGCTGATATCGGTGAGCGAGAGCCCCGCCTCGCCGAGAGCCTGCAGCAGGAAGAAGTACGGGTCGGTGCCCTTGGTCGCCGCGACGGTGCGGCCGGCGAGCTCGGAGACCTCGGTGATGTCGCTGCCCGTGGGCACGAGCAGCGCGGCCCAGTTGGGCTGCGTGTAGACGCTGATCGTCTGGATGGGGCTGCCGTTCGAGCGCGCGAGCAGCGCGGCCGAGCCGGCCGTCGAGCCGACGTCGATCGCCCCGGCGCGCAGCGCCTCGTTGGCCTTGTTCGAGCCCGCCGACTGCACCCACTCGACCGTCACATCGTCGCCCAGCTCGGCCTCGAGCCATCCCTGGTCCTTGATGATGAGGCTCAGCGGGTTGTAGGTCGCGAAGTCGAGTGTCAGGGTCGTGTCGCTCCACTCGGAGCCCTCGACGGGCGCCGCCTGGGGCGCGCCCTCGCCGGCCACGCAGCCGGTCATGGCCATGGCAGCCACGGCGACGGTCGCGGTCAGCAGGGTCAGACGGGTGCGGGTGCTCATGATGGCCTTTCGGTTGCCGGTCGGTCGACCGGGATCGGGATGGTGCGGGTGGTGCGGTCGAGGAGGCGCCTAGGCGCCGTGGTGGCTCGGCACGCCGAGGGCGTCGAGCAGCTTCGCGCGCAGGCGCGTGAGCACGACCGAGGCGCGGTCGCGCGGCCGTGCTCCGGGGACGTCGAGGATCATGCTGATCGTCGCGCCGGGGCGGTCGTGGCGAGTACCCAGGAGCACGATGCGGTCGGCAAGCGCGAGCGCTTCATCGACATCGTGCGTGACGAGCACGATCGTGGCGGGCTCGGCACGGTGGATGTCGACGAGCAGATCCTGCATCGTCAACCGGGTGAGAGCATCCAGGGCGCCGAAGGGCTCGTCGAGCAGCAGCACGCCGGGTCCGCGCGCGAGCGCGCGGGCGAGCGACACGCGCTGGGCCATGCCGCCGGAGATCTCGCGCGGCTTGAGGCCCGCGGCGTGACTCAGCTGCACGAGCTCGAGCAGCTCGGCGACGCGCTCGGCGCCCTGACGACGGTCGAGACCGCGAGGCAGCCCGAGCTCGACGTTGCGCGCGACGGTGCGCCACGGCAGGAGGCGCGGCTCCTGGAAGGCGACGGCCGAGCGCTGGTCGGCGGGCGCGACGGCCGTGCGGTCGATCGTGAGCGTGCCCGCCGTCGGCCGGTCGAGCCCGCTGATCTGGCGCAGCAGCGTCGACTTGCCGCAGCCCGAGGGGCCCAGAAGCGCGACGATCTCGCCCGGGGCGATCTCGAGCTGGATATCGCGGAGCACGATGCGCTCCTCACCACCCCGCGCGGCGGGGAAGGCGCGGCCGACCCCGCGGTCGCGACGGTGACGGAGCTGGAGGAGGACGACATGACGCCACCGTACGAGGCGGTCTCGCACCGCGGCAAACCGGGCCGACACGTGACGACACGGAGTGAAACACAACGTCACACAGGCGTCACCGGGGCGCGATCAGGCCCGAACGTCCTCCGCGATCGCCCCGAGCACGCCGTTGACGAAGGGGGCGCTGTCATCGGTCGAGAGCACGCTCGCGAGCTCCATCGCCTCGGCGATCGCGACGGCCGTGGGGATCTCGGGGTTGTCGCGCAGCTCCCACGTCGCCATGCGCAGGATCGCGCGGTCGACGACGGGCATGCGCGCGAGGGTCCAGCCGACCGCGTGCTGCTCGATGAGGGCGTCGATCTCGATCCGGGCCTCGTCGACCCCGCGCACGATCTGCTCGGCGTACGGCCAGCTCGAGGCGCGACGGGCCTCGTCACCGAGCACCTCGGCGATCGGGACCTGCCGCACATCGGCGATGTAGAGCATGTCGAGAGCCCGCTTGCGGGCCTTGCTGCGGGCGCTCACTACTCGCTGACGCGGCCCAGGTAGTCGCCCGTGCGCGTGTCGACCTTGACCTTCGTGCCCGTCTCGAGGAAGAGCGGCACCTGGATCTCGTAGCCGGTCTCGACGGTCGCGGGCTTCGTGCCACCCGTCGAGCGGTCGCCCTGCAGACCCGGCTCAGTGTACGTGACCTCGAGCACGACCGACGCCGGCAGGTCGAGGTACAGCGGGGCGCCCTCGTTCATGGCGATCGTGACGATCTGGTTCTCGAGCATGAAGTTGGCGGCGTCGCCGACGACCGAGGCCGGCACGGTGACCTGCTCGTAGTCGCTCGTGTCCATGAAGACGTAGTCGGCACCGTCCTGGTAGAGGTACTGGTAGTCGCGGCGATCGACGATCGCGAAGTCGATCTTCGTGCCGGCGTTGAAGGTCTTGTCGACGACCTTGCCGCTCATGACGTTGCGCATCTTGGTGCGCACGAACGCGCCGCCCTTGCCCGGCTTGACGTGCTGGAACTCGATGACGTTCCAGAGCTGCCCGTCGAGGTTGAGCACGCTGCCGTTCTTGATGTCGTTCGTGGTCGCCATGAGTCTGAGAGGTCCGTTCCGGTGAGATGCAGTGAGATCGGGTCGCGCGAGCGCGCCGACGCGAAAGTCTAGTCGACAGGGGCGGGCACGCCCCTACGGGCGGCGCAGCACCTGGTCGAGCGCGAGCCGATACGACCCGAAGCCGAACCCCGCGATGACCCCGGTGGCGACGCCGGAGATGACGCTCGTGTGCCGGAACTCCTCACGCGCGTGCGGGTTCGACAGGTGCACTTCGATCACCGGGATGCCCGCCTCGGTCACGAGGGCGACCGCGTCGCGCAGGGCGTAGCTGTAGTGCGTGAAGGCTGCGGGGTTCAGGATGACCGGCGTATGGGCATCCACCGCCTCGTGCAGCCAGCCGATGAGCTCGGCCTCGTCGTTCGACTGCCGCAGGTCGATCTCGACTCCCTCGGCCGCCGCGCCGAGCTCGTCGCGCAGCTCGGCGAGCGTCGCCGTGCCGTAGATCTCGGGTTCGCGCGTGCCGAGGCGGTTGAGGTTGGGCCCGTTGAGCACGAGCACGCGGGTGACGGCGGTCATGGCGTCACCCTATCGGCGCGGGCGCTCACTCCCCCACCTCCTGGTAGGCGGCGAAGAGCATCGACTCGTCGGTGCCGTTGAGCACGCGCGGTCGGGCCACGTCGTCGAGCACGATGAAGCGCAGCATGCCGGCCCGGGCCTTCTTGTCGCGCTGCATCGTCGCGAGCAGGGTCTTCCACCGTCCGAGCGGGTAGCCCGTGGGCAGCGTCAGCGAAGCGAGGATGCGGCGCGTGCGATCGACCTGCTCGGCGGGCAACGAGCCGGCGAGGTGCGAGAGCTCGGCCGCGAAGACCATGCCGATCGCGATCGCCGCGCCGTGCCGCCAGCGGTAGCGCTCGGCATGCTCGATGGCGTGGCCGAGCGTGTGGCCGTAGTTCAGGATCTCGCGCTGGCCCTGCTCGGTGAAGTCGTCGCTCACGACGGCGGCCTTGACGCGGATGCTGCGCTCGATGAGCTCGCGGAAGACGGGGCTCTCGCGGTCTGTGGCGACGCTCACATCGGCCTCGAGCAGCTCGAGGATGACGGGGTCGGCGATGAAGCCGCACTTCACGACCTCCGCGAACCCGGCGAGGATCTCGTTCTGCGGCAGGCCGGCGAGCAGGTCGAGGTCGACGAGCACGGCCGTGGGCGCCCAGAACGCGCCGACGAGGTTCTTGCCCTCGGCGGTGTTGATGCCGGTCTTGCCGCCGACCGCCGCGTCGACCATGCCGAGCACCGTCGTGGGCACCTGCACCACGGCGATGCCGCGCAGCCAGGTCGCGGCGACGAAGCCGGCGAGATCGGTCGTGGCTCCCCCGCCCAGGCCGATCACGGCATCCGTGCGGGTGAAATCGGTCTGGCCCATGACCTGCCAGCAGAACGCGGCGACCTCGATGCGCTTCGCCCCCTCGGCGTCGGGCACCTCGGCGAGGAGCACCTCGACCCGACCGGCGAGCTGGGCGCGCAGGGCCTCGGCCTGCTCGGCGAGCGGCGGGGCGTGGATGACGAGCACCTTCGCGGCGGCGGGCGGCAGCACTGAGGCGAGGTCGGCGATCAGCCCCCGGCCGACGCGCACCTCGTAGGGCGCGGTTCCCGTGACGGGGATGACGGTCGTGTCGGTCATGATCCTCCGGCCGCAGCGGCGCGCTCGCGCGCCCACTCGGCGATCTCCTCGGCGATGTGGTCGATGGGGCGCGACGAGGTGTCCCAGGTCGCGGCGGCAAGAGCCGTGTACGTCGGCATGCGCCGCGTGACGAGCTCGACCCAGGCGGCGATGCCGTCGCGGACGAGCGGACGGGTGTCGGGGTCGAGGCGCTCGGCAGCCGCCTCGGGCGTGATCGTGAGCAGCACGACGGGCAGTCTGTCGAGGGCCGCAGCGACGCTCGGTGTCATGACGGCTCCCCCGCCGAGCGAGACGACGGCGCCCGGCTGCCGCAGGGCATCCGCGACCGCCTCGGCCTCGAGCGCGCGGAAGGCGGCCTCGCCGCGCTCCGCGAAGATCTCGGGGATCGATCCGTGGGCTGCCGCGATCTGCTTGTCGGTGTCGATGACCGGCGCATCCAGGATGCGCCCGAGCCTCTTGCCGATGCGCGACTTGCCCGCGGCGGGCGGGCCGATGAGCACGACGAGCGGACCCGTGCTCCGTCCCGGTGCGGCAGCGTCAGCCACGGCCGTCGGAGACCGCCGTCGTGAGGGTCGCGGGGATCGCCGCGAGGTAGCCCTCGAGGTTCCGGCGGGTCTCGGCGATCGAGTCGCCCCCGAACTTCTCGAGCACCGCCTCGGCGAGCACGAGCGCGACCATCGCCTCGGCCACGACACCCGCGGCGGGCACGGCGCACACGTCGGAGCGCTGATGGTGGGCGGCCGCGGCCTCGCCCGTCGACGTGTCGACGGTGCGCAGCGCGTGCGGCACGGTCGCGATGGGCTTCATGCCCGCGCGCACGCGCAGCACGGTGCCCGTGCTCATGCCGCCTTCGGTACCGCCGGCGCGGTCGCTCAGCCGCTCGATGAGCCCGTCGTCGACGACGAGCTCGTCGTGTGCGGCCGAACCGCGGCGGCGCGTGGTCTCGAAGCCGTCGCCGACCTCGACGCCCTTGATGGCCTGGATGCCCATGAGCGCCGCCGCGAGCTTGGCGTCGAGGCGGCGG
>LNFD01000236.1 GCA_001464255.1 Actinomycetales bacterium Ga0077552
ATCGGCCGAGATCTCGGCGCCGTACGAGCCGAGGCTCTCAGCCTGCTGCACGATGTCGAGGCTGCGGCCGGCGTAGAGCTGCACGTCGGCGACCATGAAGGGCTCGAGGCGCGCGCCGAACTTGCTCGCCGTGCGCCGCACGCCCTTGGCCACCGCGCGGATCTTGCCGTGGTTGCGGCTGAGCATCGTGACGATGCGGTCGGCTTCGCCCAGCTTGTGGGTGCGCAGCACGACGATCTCGTCACGGTAGGTCGGCACTGCTCCAGTATCGCGCGCGCGGGTGCGAACGGGCCCGGCGGCGCGGCGGGCATCCACGATTCGGGCGCCCGTCTCCACAATTCAGGAGATTCGGCGGATGCTCAACCCAGGCCGCGCAGCGAGGCCGCTGAATCCGCGAGCTCACGCGCCGCCGTGTCGAGCGACTCCTGAATTGTGGAGGCCCCCCAGCTGAAGCGCACCGCGGTGCGGGCGGTGTCGGCGTCGTAGCCCATCGCGAGCAGTACGGGCGAGGGCTCGTCGCGGCCGGCCGCGCACGCCGAGCCGCTGGAGGCGAGGATGCCGCGGTCGTCGAGCGCGATGAGCAGCGGCTCGCCGCCGATGCCGGGCACGACGAACGAGGCGTGGCAGGGCAGCCGCCGCGTCGCGTGCCCGGTGAGGCGCGCGCCGGGAACCGTCTCGAGCACGCACGCGATGAACGCGTCGCGCCGGGCCTCGAGCGCGGCGAGCGGATGCGCCCCGCGCTCGGCCTCCGCCCGTTCGAGCGCGACGTCGAACGCAGCTAGGCACTGTTCCCGCGCCTCCGAGCCTGCCCTGCCATGCCTCGTTCGTCGTGCCGGGCGTCGGGGGCCAAGGCCCCGACCCCCTTCGGGGCGCCGAGCTTGTGGCCCGAGATCGTCACGGCGTCGAGCGCGGCGAGCCCGGCGAGCGGGTACCAGCCGGCGTACTGCACGGCATCCGTGTGCACGAGGGCGCCCACAGTGCGCGCGGCCGCGAGCACGGCGTCGAGCGGCTGGAGGGTTCCGACCTCGTTGTTGGCGGCCTGCACGCTCACGAGCGCCGTGCCGGGTCGGAGGGCGGCGCGCGCGGCATCAGCATCCACGACGCCACCGGCGTCGACCGGGATGCGCGTCACCTCGACGCCGTGCCAGCGCTCGAGGTACGCCGCCGACTCGAGCACGGCCTCGTGCTCGATCGCGCTCACCAGGATGTGCCGGTCGCGCCCGCGCGCGATTGCCGCCAGCGTGAGCCCGATGATCGCGAGGTTGTCGCTCTCGGTGCCGCCGCTCGTGAACACGACCTGCGCCGGGCGCACGCCGGCGATGCGGGCGATGCGCGAGCGGGCATCCGCGAGGGCGTCGGCGGCCCGGCGGCCGAGCGCGTGCGTCGACGAGGGGTTGCCGTGCTCGCCCGTCAGCCACGGCCACATCGCCTCGAGCACGTCGCGGCGGGTCGCGGTCGTCGCCGCCTGGTCGAGATCGATGAGGGTCACGGATGCCCGCTAGCGCGTGCCGCCCGCATCGCCACCCGATCCGGGGGTGATCACGATGTCGAGCCCCAGGTCGAGCGCGGGAGCGCTGTGGGTGAGCGCGCCGACCGAGATGACGTCGACGCCGGTCTCGGCGATCGCGCGCACGGTGTCGAGGGTCACGCCGCCGCTCGCCTCGACGGTCGCGCGGCCGGCGATGAGGGCGACGCCCGTGCGCAGGTCGATCGTGTCGGGCTCGGCGGCGATGACGGCCTCGAGCTGGTCGAGCCGGTCGACCTCGACCTCGAGGTGCATGGTGTGCGGGATGCGCGCGCGCACGGCCCGGATCGCCCCCGTGAGGTCGAGCCCCTGCTCGCGGAGAACGGCGAGGTGGTTGTCTTTCAGCATCACGGCGTCGCTGAGCGAGAAGCGGTGGTTGTGCCCACCGCCCGCGCGCACGGCGGCCTTCTCGAGCACGCGCAGGCCGGGCGTGGTCTTGCGCGTGTCGACGAGGCGCACCGGCTGGCCGGATGCGGAGGCCGAGCCCGCGACCACGTCGACGTAGCGGCGAGTCAGGGTCGCGACTCCGCTGAGGCGTTGCGCGAGGTTGAGCGCGACGCGTTCGCCGCGCAGGATGCTCCGGGCCGAGCCCGTGATCGTGGCGACGACGGCGCCCGGGGCGAGCGGGTCGCCGTCGGCGAGGGGCCGCTCGACGACCAGGGTCGGATCGACGCGCGTGAAGGCGAGTTCGAGCGCCAGGCCGCCGGCAAGCACCCCGTCGACGCGGCTGACGATGCGCGCCGTGGCCGTGGCGCTCGCCGGGATCGCGGCCTCGCTCGTGGCGTCGCCCCAGGGCGCGTCCTCATCGAGCGCGCGGTCGACGATGGCGGTGACAGCCGCGAGGGTCGCGCCGCTCAGGTCGTCGCTCATGCGGGAACCTCCTCGGCGCGCGGCCGCTCGACCGCGGTCGATCTCCACAATTCAGGAGAATCGGCATCGGGGCGCACGACGACACGCCGGACGCGCTGCGCGGGGTCGGTGTCGGGATAGTCGTCGCGCCAGTGCGCGCCGCGCGATTCGGTGCGGGCGAGCGCGGCCGCAGCGGTCAGGCGCGCGAGCGGCAGCAGCGAGCGGGCTTCGTCGTCGGCGGGCCGCGCATCCGCCAGTTCTCGGGCGAAATCGGCCATCTCGTCGCCCGTGCGCTCGAGGCCGAGGGCCTGCCAGGCGCGGTCCCGGATGCGGTCGGCCGTCCACGGGACGCCGCCGGCGAGCAGGGCGTCGGGCACCATCGCGCGGCTCACCGGCACCGGGGTGTCGAGCTGCTCGTCCGAGGGCGACTCCTGAATTGTGGAGGCGCGCGGCGGGGTCGGGACGGGCGACGCGGCCGCGAGGGCGGGCAGGGGCAGCGGGGGCACCGAGCCCGCGGCGCCGACGGCGTCGCCCGCGCGCCAGCCCACGACGAGGGCCTCGAGCAGCGAGTTGGAGGCGAGGCGGTTGGCCCCGTGGACGCCCGTCGACCCGGTTTCGCCCACAGCGAACAGGCCCGGCACCGTCGTGCGGCCATCCATGTCGGTGAGGGCCCCGCCCATCGCGTAGTGCGCGGCCGGCGTGACCGGCACGGGCTGACGCGCCCAGTCGACGCCCGTCGCGCGCACGAGCGCGTCGATCGTCGGGAAGCGCTCGGCCAGCACCGCGGCGCCGAGCATCGTCGCGTCGAGCACCACCGGCTGGCCATCCTGCGCCCGCATCTGGCGGGCGATCGCGCGCGCCACGATGTCGCGCGGCGCGAGCTCGGCACGCGGGTCGACGTCGAGCATGAAACGGCGGCCCTCGGCGTCGAGCAGCGTCGCCCCCTCGCCGCGCACGGCCTCGGAGACGAGCCCTCCCCCGGCGAGCACGGTCGGGTGGAACTGCACGAACTCGAGGTCGGCGATCGCCGCCCCGGCCGCGTAGGCGAGGATCACGCCATCGCCCGTCGACACGGGCGGGTTGGTCGTGTGGCGGTAGAGCCGCCCGTTGCCGCCCGTCGCGAGGATCACGGCGTCGGCCGCGACCTCGGCAACGCCGTCGGGCCCCTCGACGATCGCACCCGCGATCGCGCCGTCGCGCACGATGAGCGAGGTCGCGCGCGCGAATTCTCGAGCCCGGATGCGCCCCTCGCGCACGGCGGCGGCGAGGGCCGTCTCGATCACGCGCCCCGTGGCATCCCCACCCGCATGCAGCACGCGGGCGACGGAGTGCGCGGCCTCGAGCCCGCGAGCCCAGTCGCTCACCTCGTCGAAGGGGGCGACGGCGCCCTCGGCCGGGTCGAAGGCCACCCCGAGGGCGACGAGGTCGTGCACGCGGGCGGGCCCCTCGGTGCAGAGGATGTCGACGGCGGCGGGATCACTGAGTCCCGCGCCGGCGAGCAGCGTGTCGCGCGCGTGCAGCGCGGCCGAGTCGTCGGGGAAGACGGCGGCCGCGATGCCGCCCTGCGCCCAGGCGGTCGAGCCGGCCGTGAGCACGTCTTTCGTGACGATCGTGACGTCGTGCCGACGAGCGGCGCGCAGCGCGGCGACGAGGCCGGCCATGCCACTGCCGATGACGAGGATGTGGGCCATGGGATCAGTCCCGGGGCTTCGCAGCGAGCATGCGCTCGAGGGCGAGCTTGGCGTCGGCCTGCACATCGGCGCCGACGACGATCTCGTTGACGACGCGGCCGGCGACGAGCTCCTCCAGCACCCAGGCGAGGTAGCCGGGGTGGATGCGGTACATCGTCGAGCACGGGCAGATCACGGGGTCGAGGCAGAAGATCGTGTGCTGCGGGTACTCGGCCGCGAGCCGGTTGACCATGTTGACCTCGGTGCCGATGGCGAACGTCGTCGGCTCGGTCGCCCCCGCGACGGCCCGACGGATGTAGTCGGTCGAGCCGGCCTCGTCGGCCGCGTCCACGACCTCCATGGGGCACTCGGGGTGCACGACGACGCGCACGCCGGGGAAGTCGGCGCGAGCCTTCTCGACCTGACCGACCGTGAAGCGCTTGTGCACGCTGCAGAAGCCGTGCCAGAGCACGACGCGAGCATCGAGCAGCTGCTGCGCCGTCGAGCCGCCGAGCGGCCGGCGCGGGTTCCACATCGGCATCTGCTCGAGCGGCACGCCCATCGCCTTCGCGGTGTTGCGCCCCAGGTGCTGGTCGGGGAAGAACAGCACGCGCTGCCCGCGCTCGAAGGCCCACTCGAGCACCGTCTTGGCGTTCGAGGAGGTGCACACGATGCCGCCGTTCGCGCCGCAGAACGCCTTGAGCGCGGCGGAGGAGTTCATGTACGTGACCGGGATGATCGGCGCGCGCCCCTCGGCGTCGGGCTCGGCCCCGTAGACCGAGAGCAGCTCGTCCCACGCCGCTTGCACCGAGTCGATGTCGGCCATATCGGCCATCGAGCATCCCGCGGCCAGATTCGGCAGGATGACGCGCTGCGAGTCGCGGGCCAGGATGTCGGCCGTCTCGGCCATGAAGTGCACGCCGCAGAACACGATGTACTCGGCGTCGGGCTTCGTGAGGGCGGCGTTGGCGAGCTGGAACGAGTCGCCGAGGAAGTCGGCGTGCTGCACGACCTCGTCACGCTGGTAGAAGTGGCCGAGAATGACCAGGCGGTCGCCGAGCGTCTCTTTCGCGGCACGGATGCGCGCGTGCAACTCGTCGTTCGAGGCCACCTGGTACTGCTCGGGCAGGGCGCCCTGGCGCGGCGAGCCGGTGGGGATGACGTCGTGCATCGACGAGCCTGGGCCGTAGCCGGGGGTCGGGTCGAACTGCCACGGGCCCTTGTCGAGCTCGGGCGTGCAGGTCTCGCCCGGCGCCTGGCCGTTCGTGATCAGGCGGATGGTCGTGGCGACGCTGGCGTCGATCGTGGTCATGCGGGGATCCTCGTGTCGGGCCGGGCCGCGCCGGCGGCGCGACGGCTCAGGGGGCCGGCGTCGACGAGGTCGACGGCGCCGGTGTAGCGGTAGAGGCGCGGCGGGCGGTGGCGACCGCCCGTCACGACCTCGCCCGTGGGCTCGATGACGCCGCTCGTCTCCATCTGGCGCCGGAAGTTGGCGGGGTCGAGGGGCTTCTGCAGCACGGCCTCGTAGACCTCGCGCAGCTCGGCGAGGGTGAACCGCGGGCCGAGGAAGGCGTGCGCGATGCGCGAGTACTCCATCTTGGTACGCAGCCGCCAGAGGGCGTAGTCGACGATGAGGTTGTGGTCGAAGGCGAGGTCGGGCAGCTCGTCGGCGGCGAACCAGCGCACGTTCTCGCCCAGGCTGACGCGCTCGGCCTCGTCGGGTCGCACGAGCGCCCAGTAGACGATCGAGACCATGCGCTGGTCGGGCGAGCGGTCGACGTCGCCGAAGGCGTAGAGCTGCTCGAGGTAGGTGGGTTCGAGGCGCGTCGTCTCGCCGAGGTTGCGGCGCGCGGCGCCCTCGAGGCTCTCGTCGACGCGCACCATGCCGCCGGGCAGCGCCCAGCGGTCGAGGAAGGGCTCGCGCGTGCGACGCACGAGCGGCAGCCACACGGTCGGCGCCCCGGCCGCGTCGGCCCGCAGCGCGAAGATGACGGTCGAGACGGCGAGCCCCAGGCCGATCGTGCTGGTCATGGATGCTCCTTCCACTCGAATCCCGGTGTAATAGTCATGCTGACCTGAACAAAGTCTAGCACTTCGGGTACAGGTGACACGAACACGAGGGATCCGCGTCACGGGCGCCGAGCATCCACCCACCAGAATGGGGCTGTGGACGACCTCTTCGTGATCCCCCTCTGGGTCGACCTGCTCGCGGTCGGCATCGGCGCGCTGCAGGGCGCGCTGTTCGCGGCGCAGTTCCGTGACCGGCGGCTCGACTGGCTCGGCGTCGCCATCATCGGCATCGTCGTCGGCTTCGGCGGCGGTCTGCTGCGCGACCTGCTGCTCGACGTGCCCCTCGCTCCCCTGCAGTCGAACTGGTACGTCGTCGTCGCCACCGCGGCCGCCCTGCTCGGCATGCTGCTCGAGCGCGTCTTCTCGCGCCTCAACCGCTTCATCACGGTGCTGGATGCCCTCACCATCGGCCTCTTCGGCGCGATCGGCACGACCAAGGCGCTCGCGCTCGGCCTGCCCGAGGTCGCCGCCGTGTTCGTGGGCGTGCTCGCCGCGGTCGGCGGGTCGATCCTGCGCGACCTGCTGCTGAACCTGCCCATCGCGCTCATGCACGTGGGGTCGCTCTACGCCGTCGCCGCCGCGGCGGGCTCGGGCACGATCGCCGTGCTGCTCGCCCTCGACGTCGACGTGCTCGTCGCGGGTGCGATCGGCGTGGCCATCACGTTCGGCGTGCGCGTGGCCTCGGTGCTGTTCGGCTGGAGCCTGCCCGAGCAGCGCGCGATCACGCGCCTGCCCAAGCTGCCCGCCCTGCCCAAGCGCGGGCGGCGCGACGAGGACGCCGCGGCCGACCGCGGGCGCACGGTCACCACGGCGACCGGAGTCATCCACCTGCACCCGACGACCTCGTCGATCCCCATCGTCGGCTCGGAACCGCGGGCGCGCCGCCGCTCCCCCATCCCCGGCGCGAGCCAGCGGCGCGGGTAGCGCGTGACGTCGACCGCGGTCTCGGTGTTCGAGGCCTCCCGACCCCGGCTGACCGGCCTCGCCTACCGGCTGCTCGGCTCGTGGGCCGAGGCGGAGGACGTCGTGCAGGACGCCTGGCCGAAATGGGCGGCTGTCTCCGGGCCGGGCATCGCCAACCCCGAGGCCTACCTGACGACCATGGTCACGCGGCTCGCCCTCACCGCACTCGACTCGGCCCGCGTGCGCCGCGAGCAGTACGTCGGCCCGTGGCTTCCCGAGCCGGTCGGGCCGAGCGCGCCGAGGCGCTCGACCTCGCCACCCTGCTGCTGCTCGAGCGGCTGAACGGCCCCGAGCGCGCCGCGCTCGTGCTGCGCGAGGCATTCGCGTACGACTACCCCGCCCTCGCCGAGGTGCTCGGCACGACCGAGGCCGCCGCGCGGCAGCTCGTCTCCCGCGGGCGCCGGGCGCTCGAGGGCCACCGGCGCCAGCAGGTCGACGACGCCGAGCGCGCGCGGCTGCTCGGCGCGTTCGTCGCCGCGGCCCAGGGGGGCGATCTGGCCGCGCTCGAAGCCGTGCTCGTGCCCGACGCCGTCGCGATCAGCGACGGGGGCGGGCTCGCCAGCGCGGCGCGCCGCCCGGTGCACGGGGCCGAGCAGGTGGCCCGCTTCGTACTCGGGGTTCTCGCGAAATTCGGGCAGGGGGTGCGCAGCATCCCGGTCGAGGCGAACGGCCAGACCGCGTTCCTCGCCGTCGCCGACGGGCCCGACGGTGTCGTGCCCGTCGCGCTGTGGTCGCTCGACATCGGCGCGGAGGGCGTGCGGGCCGTGCACATCGTGCGCACGCCGCTCAAGCTCGCGCGCGTCACGGCGGCCGCCCTGTCACAGATCGACGGCCCGCCCGGTCGACTCTGAGAGGGCGCGATGCGCGCGCCCACGAGAGGAGCACCATGACCCTGCTGATCACCGGCGGAACCGGCACACTCGGCCGCCCCGCCGTCGAGGCGCTGCGGGCGGGCGGGATCGAGCCGCGCATCCTGAGCCGCCGCCCGGGGCCCGGGCACGTCGTCGCCGACCTGCAGTCGGGCGCCGGGCTGCCCGAGGCGCTCGCGGGCGTCGAAACCGTGCTGCACCTCGCGACGAACCGGCGGTCGGATGCTCGCGCGACGCAGAACGTCCTGCAGGCCGCCCGTTCCGCCGGCGTGCAGCACCTCGTGTACCTGTCGATCGTCGGCGTCGACGCGGTGCCGCTCGGCTACTACCGCTCGAAGCTCGCGTGCGAAGAGCTCGTCGCCGGGTCGGGCGTGCCGTTCACCATCCTGCGCGCGACGCAGTTCCACGACTTCGTGGGCGGGTTCTTCTCGGCGCAACGCAGGCTGCCGCGACTCATCACCCTCGACGTGCCGTTCCAGCCGATCGACACGCGCGCGGTGGCCGCGCGGCTCGCGTCGCTCGTGTCGGCCCCTCCTGCAGACGGCCGGGTCGACGACCTCGGCGGGCCCGAGGTGCTGCCGATGGCCGAGCTCGCCCGGCAGTGGCTCGTCGCGCGCGGCTCGGCACCCGAGCCCGCCGAGCGCCGCGTCGTCGAGTGGCATGCGCCCGGCAGGCTCGTCGGCGCCTACCGCGCGGGGCTGCACACGACCGGGTCGCCCGGCCCGGGCATCCGCTTCGCCGACTGGGCCGCGACCGCCCGCTGATCGCTACGCGCTGACGAGCTCGCGGTCGGGGGTCTCGAGTCGGATCGCCCGGTTGACCGCCGAGACGACGGCCTTGAGCGACGCGGTCGAGATGTCGGGGTCGATGCCGACACCCCACAGCGTGCGGCCGTTGACCTCGAGCTCGACGTACGACGCCGCGTGGGCATCCCCGCCGGCCGAGAGCGCGTGCTCGACGTAGTCGAACAGGCGGATGGCAATGC